>CALMHV010000310.1 GCA_937863905.1 uncultured Bacillota bacterium | reverse complement strand
TCGCGTGATACCCTGAGGGCTGTTCTCTTCGAGTACCGGGATGCGGTGAGGCCTGCTAGGCCCAGCCGCGGCCTGTCGATGACGCTCGCCGCGCTGGCTATCGTCCTGAGTCTAAGTCAGGTGGGCTGTCCCGCCCCCGCGGATGAAACTGCGGGGGCGGGACCCACGCCCGGCGGAACGACTGCTCTTCCCGCCGACCCCGGCTGGCATCCCCTCCTCGAGGGCCGTTGGGACGTCGCCGCTCGCTGGGACGGCGGTGCTCTCCTCGAGACGCACGAGCCGGGTTCGGGCGGCCGCTGGATGGGCGTCGAGGCCGCCGCCGGCGGCAGCGGGTCGGGTGGGTTATCGGTCGGGCCGGTCGACTTGGAGCCAGTCCCGCTGGAGTTCCGAATGTCGGACCGCACTTTCGATTGCCAGGTGTTCCGTCTCTGGGCGGCCCAGGGGGTTGTCGCCATCCGGGACCCCGGGGGGATTTGCCCAGACTGGTACCTGGGCCCCGATGGCCACACCGCAGCCTTCTGCGTGGCGCCATGGGGTATCTGGGTCGCTGACCTTGCCGCTCTCGAACCCTCGGCCAAGCTCGTGACCTCCGAGACGTGGCAGGGGAAGACCCGCGCCGAGCTAGCGGCATCGCGGCCCAAAGGCGACAGCGAACGAGGGATGACCTGGGCCGAGTTCATCGGCTGGAGCCCGGATGGGCGCTGGATCTACTACATAACGGGCCGGGACGCGACCGGGCCGGCCTACTGGAGGGTGTCCCCGGACGGGGCGACCGAAGAGCAACTGGGAACGCTCCGGGGCACGCCGGTACGCACTCCTTCGGGCCTCATCTCGGTCGAAGACCCCGTTTGGGTACCGGGCAAGCCGACCTGGACCTACCCCTATGGAGTGTTCACCGCCTCCGGGCGGCTCTTCTTCGTTGGCGAGGACGGGCATCTTTCTCTCTCTGCCCCGTCCGGCGACGGGCAAGCGGCGTGGGACACCGGGCTTGAGCCGTACACCTTCAATCTCTATCGGCGGTTCATGACCGGGTGTCTCTCAGCTGACGGCAAGGTGCTGCTCGTCGGCGCCAAAGACGTGCCCGGGATCTGCTTCGTGACCGAGGATGAGCACATCTTCACCTGGGCGCTCCCCGATAGTTCCCCATCGAGTGCCGGCGGGACGCCCAGCCAAGCAGCGGGCGTCTCCGACTGGAGGACGTCCTCGGTCGGTGGTTGGGCGCCGGCGGGGACCCGCTTCGCTGTCCCCGGTCCTCGAGGGGCCTACGTTGTCGAGGTGGGCCCCACCGGAGTGAGCCTTGTTGCCGCGATTCCGCATCCGCCTTTTGACCCTAACGGCCGCTATGTCTTGGACGTGTACTGGCTCGACTCGAACACGCTCATCGTCCACGTCCCGCCCGACGTCGACCACGGCAACGCCCTGCCGCTTGAGCTGACTCCCCAAACGTGGATCTACGTCCTCCCGTGTGACGACCCCGCCTTGGGGGCCGATTGGGACACGCTCATGGCCCAGCTTCCAGACGCGAGCTTCGAGCACTACGGGCTCTACATGGAAGCCGTCCTGGTTGCCCTCAGGGCCGAGTCTGCGGAAGGACCTCATATGGTCGTGTACTCTGAGCCGCCTCAAGACGATGAGGCGGACGGAGAACTCCGGTACACCTGCGTGTGGAGGAGGTTTGTTGGGGAACCTCCGGCAATGTTCGAACCCCAGGACAGCGCGGCCTACGCGCAGGTCGAGTTTTGGGCCCGCCCCGCGGAGGGGAAGGCTCCGTGTCTTGCGGACATCGTCCGCGGTGACGAGTACATGGGCTGGAGCTCTGATGAGGACGTCGGGGCGACGCGCGACGTCGTCATGCGGATGTGGCAGGCGCTCCTGGATGGGTACTCAGCGGTGGAGAGCCCGTTCTGGGAAGCCTTCACAGCCCTGCATCAGGTGGGCGCGAGAGGCCATCTGACTGGCGCCGGTGGTGAGTTCCTCCTGCCCGGGCCCGCGGGCTACGACTGCTCGCTCGTTTTCCGGGCCAACGGTGACCAGGAGGGCTGCTCGGCCGTAGCCCTGGTGAGCTTCGTGCCCGAGGGTGCCTTCCCGTCCCAGCCGGAGGATTGGGGGACGCTGACGTCCACGCTACCCCAGCCCGGCCTTTGGCATGAGTTAGTGGCGTACTCTAGAGCGATGGTGACGGCGCTCAGGCGGACGTGGGCCGGTCAGAACGTGATAGTAGCCCAGACCGGGGCTGCGAACCCCACAGAGGGTTGGGAGCAGGAGACCTTCACGTGGCTCCGTTTCCCCCTTGCCGCCGGCGCCCCAGGTTACGTCCTCGAGACGCTGACCGTACGGCTGACGCCCGGCTTGGTGGAGACCGCAAAGCCCCTGGCCACGTCGATGACGGTCACGGAACTGGTCGCCTGGGATCCCGCTGGCTACGCCGTCCCGCAGATTCTCCAGGGTCTCGTTCCGGCTAGGGATCTCTTCCTCGTGTCCTACCTGTCCGTCGGCGACGACTTCCTGGAGGCTCTCAAGGGCCTGGAGTTGACACCTGGTCTGGTGCAGGGGCTCCCGGGCCCCAATGGGTCCAAGGTCCAGTTGACTGTCGAGGAGGTATCGCAGGAGGCCGCAGCCCTGCGGGTTCGCTACACCCTTTCCTACGGTATGTCTTCGGGCCAGTAGCAGCTCCACTCGGGCGCTTCCAACGCCGACGCCGCCGGCGCGACCCGTACGCCGGCATCCCGTGGAAGGTCCTGGGCCTCTAGGAGCGCCCTAGTCCTCCCGGCGGTAGGGCTGGTCGAGGAACCTGTCCGCCACCCCGTTGGCCTTGGCGGCAGCCCGCCACTGAGAGTTGGTTATGACGCGGTAAACCAGGGCGAAGGCCGGCACCGGCGGACGGGCGGCCAGGGCCACGGCCTCGGCCGGGATGTCCTTCCCGTCTCCGAGGAAGGCGGCGGCGAGGTCGAGAGCCCTCACCAGGTATCGCGCCAGGCCCCCGCGTCCCTCAAGCCGCCTCGATATCGCGCCGCCACTCCCGATGGCCAGGCCTCCCGCCCATCTCAGACCGGCCTTGCGGGCGAAAACCCGGCACATGCCGAGGGCCGTGACGTTTTGCCTGGCCTCCGGAAAACCGCTCTGGACCATGGCCGCCAGACGGGCCCCCGGTTTCGGCCTAAGGGCTGCCCCGGCTTCCGGCCCGGCGCCCACGTTCGTTCCCCAGGGGGCGAGCTTCTCCAGCACGCGCACGAGCGGGGCCGGTAAGCCGTCCACGTAGAGCGGGAGCGACAGCACGATGAGGTCCGCCGCGCCATAGGCCGCCGCGAACTCCGCCCAGCGCTCGGGCGAGGCCAGGACCGCTGCGGACCTGAAGGTCACGCTCTCCCAGCCCTTTGGGGCCATGAGTTCGGCCAGCCGGGCCCCTAAAACAGCCGAGGTGGACCTAGTGGGTTTGGGACTCCCGGACAGGATGACAAGCCGCCTGACGCTTGCCGGCGCGGCGCTCACCGGCGGCCCCCCCTTCCCAGGACACGGTCGAGGAGGCCCGCGGCCGCGGCCCGCAGCCGCTCGGGGCCATCGGCCGCCAGGACCACGCTGGTGGCCTGCCGGGGGGAGCGAAAGTTGATGGCATTCCGGTGGACGACGGTCTCAAAGAGCCTCTGTTCCTCTTCATCCGGCTGCTCGAGGACCCCCAGGGCCGCCAGGCTGGCGCGGCTGGCGTAGCGACACGGGTGATGGGTCTCTCCACGGATACGGATGAAGATGGGCGAGAGGTTGGGGATGCTGCGGTCCATGGCTTTCTTGAGTTCCGAGGAGTAGCCGCCGAAGGTCACCGGGGTGAAAAGGACGACGAGATCTGCCCTGGCGCAGGCTCGGGCCACCTCCCGGGCTGGATCGTCCTGGACGCACTGCCCGGGGGTCTTCACCCAGCATCCAAAACACCCGTTGCAGGCTCCGATGGGCATCGCCCGCAGGTCGAACACGCGGCAGGGAAGGCCCCGGGAGGCGATCTCGTCGGTCAGGGCCTTGAAGGCCGGGTCGGCGCTCGTCTCCCCGCCTCGCCGCCCGTCGAGGATGACCACATCGGTCTGGGTCCTGGCCATGGTGTCGCCCTCCTTCCGGCCCCTTGGCGCAGGGCTCACTCCCCCATCACGACCACGTCAATCTGACGCCCCTCTCCGGACAGCGAGTCGCCGGTGAAGGCCAGCCAGCTCCCGGATATCGATGCGCAGAACACATGGACCCCCTTGACGGGCAATTCATGGGCCGCGCCATCCGGACCGACGAGGAGCAGCGGGCTATCGGCGCCGGTCTCAGACGACGTAGGGAAGAGGAGAACGGCGTCCCCGACGCGGACGAGGTCGCCCGCCCAGACGTTCTGTCCCCAGGCCCCCAGGGGCGCGTAGCCGGGGAAGTTGAGCGGCTCCCGCCCCGCGCTGCGGAAGCAGGCGGTCTCGTGTGAGTCGCTGAGGCTCGAGATAACGAGGCTATCTTGGCCGACGAATCCCCGGACTCTATGGCGTGATACGTCCTCGTCGCCGG
>CALMHV010000309.1 GCA_937863905.1 uncultured Bacillota bacterium | reverse complement strand
GCCCGCCAGTCATCAACGCGAAGGAGGTTAGAAGATGTCCGAGGAGAGTAAGGCGCTCGCCACCCCGCCCAAAGGCAAGGGAGCGAATGAGCCTCCGCGCACCTGTGACCCAGCCGCGCTGGAGGTCCTCAATCGCTGCCGGGAGTGCGGCGTGGAGACGGCCTTCGACCGCTACCTGCAGCAAACGCCGCAGTGCGCGTTCGGTCTGGCCGGCCTGTGCTGCCGCATCTGCATCCAGGGTCCCTGCCGCATCAACCCGAAGCGTCCGGGTGAGCAGCGCGGTATCTGCGGCGCCGCCGACTACACCATCGTGGCCCGCAACATCGCTCGGATGGCCGCCGGAGGCACATCGTGCCACTCGGACCACGGCCGGCACCAGGCCCTGACCCTCAAGCACGTGGCCGAGGGCAAGATCGCGGACTACACCATCGCCGACCCCGCGAAGCTGCGGCGCGTGGCGAAGGCCATCGGGCTCGAGGTCGAGGGGAGGACCGACAGCGAACTGGCCAAGTCGGTCGCCGTCGCCGCCCTCGAGGACTTCGGCCGCTACACCGACGAGCCTTGCACCTTCCTCTGGTCGTACATCACCGAGGGCCGCAAGGCGAAGTTCACCAACACCAACATCGCCCCGTCGTCCATCGACCGGGCGGTCGTGGAGTGCATGCATCAGACGGCCATGGGTATGGACGCCGACCCGGTCAACATCATCTTCGGCGCCCTGAAGACCTCCCTGGCCGACTACACCGGCATGCACCTGGCCACCGACATCTCCGACATCCTGTTCGGCACGCCGGCGCCCATCGTCTCCCAGGCCAACCTCGGCGTCATCGACCCGGCCTACGTCAACATCGCCTGCCACGGCCACAACCCGACCCTGAGTTCCCTGGTCGTCGACGCGGCCCGCGCCCTCACCGACGAGGCCAAGGCCGTCGGCGCCAAGGGTGTGAACGTGGTCGGCATCTGCTGCACCGGCAACGAACTCCTGAGCCGCGAGGGCGTCTTCATCGCGGCCAACACGGCCTCCCAGGAACTGGCCATCCTCACCGGGGCCCTGGACGGCATAATCGCCGACGTCCAATGCGTCACCCCGGCCCTTGGCCCGCTCTCCAAGTGCTATCACACCAAGCTCATGTGCACCTCGCCCATCGCCAAGATCCCGGGCTCCCAGTACTTCGACTTCCGTGAGGACACGGCCCTGGACACGGCTAAGGCGATGGTCCGCGTGGCCATCGCGGCCTACCGGGAACGCGACCCGGCCAAGATCGATGTCCCGGCCCTCAAGCACGAGGTCGTCGCCGGGTTCTCCACCGAGGCTCTGCTGGACATTCTCGGCAAGGTCAACCCGGATAACCCCATCCGCGTCATCAACGACGCCATCGCCTCGGGCGAGCTCCGCGGCGTGTGCCTCTTCGCCGGCTGCAACAACACCAAGCAGGTCCAGGACTTCGGCCACATCGAGATCGTCAAGGAACTGGCGAAGAACAACGTCCTCATCCTGGCGACCGGCTGCGGCGCGGTGGCCTTCGCCAAGCACGGCCTGCTCCACCCGTCGGCGGTCGACAAGTACGCCGGCGACGGTCTCAAGGCCTTCCTGAAGCGCCTGGAGAAGGCCTCGGGCGTGAAGCCCGGCCTGCCGCTCGCCTTCCACATGGGGTCGTGCGTGGACAACACCCGCGCCGCCGACCTCCTGACGGCCATGGCCAACGACCTCGGCGTAGACATCCCGAAGGTCCCGTTTGTGGCCTCGGCCCCCGAAGCCATGCACGAGAAGGCGGTCTCCATCGGTTCCTGGGCGGTGGCCATGGGTATCCCGACCCACGTCGGCGTCATGCCGCACATCGAGGGCAGCCAACTCGTCTACGGGGTCGCCACCCAGATCGCCCACGACGTGTTCGGCGGCTACTTCATCCTGGAGCCGGACCCAGTCGAAGGGGCCAAGAAGCTGCTTGAGGCCCTCGACTACCGGACCTGGAAGCTCCGCATCCACAAGGCCACGGCCGAGAAGTTCGGCACGAGCCTGGCCGCCGGCTACTAACCGGGGAGAGGAGGAGGAAAAAGCTATGGCAGTCGCTCAAATCACCCGCGAGGAGTTCGAGAAGATATACGAAGCCGCCATCCCGAGCCCTGAGGCCATGCCGAAGAGGCTCCTACGGCGGGCTCTTGACGGCACGATCATCGCGCTTTCCTACGCCGAGATCCTGCTGAGCCAGGCCCTCCGTCTCCACGGGCCGGACGCTCCTGTCGGCTACCCCGACACGGCCTACTACCTGCCGGTCATCCGCTGTCTCTCGGGCGAGGCCGTGACCCGGCTCGGCGAACTGGTCCCCATCCTCAACCGGATGCGGTCCCAGGTGAGGGACGAACTGACCTTCGCCAACGCCCGTCTCTGGGGCGAGTCCACCCTCTACGCCGCCGAGATCATCGAGGCCATGCACTACCTGGTCAAGGACGAGCCGAAGGTCGAGCCCTGGACGGGCTTTCTGCCCGACCCCGCCGTCCGGCGGTACGGCATCAAGCTCGTCGACTGGACCATCCCCGGGCAGGCGGTCATCCTCGGCAAGGCCCGCAGCTCGAAGGAAGCCGCGAGAATCGTCGAGGAGATCATGGGCAACGGCCTGATGATCTTCGCCTCCGACGAGATCATCGAGCAGTGCCTTGAGGAGAACGTCAAGCTCGGCGTGGACTACATCGCTTTCCCCATCGGCAACTTCACCCAGGTCATCCATGCCGTCAACTACGCGCTGCGGGCCGGTATGGCCTTCGGCGGCATCCCGCCCGGACTCCGGGAGCAACACCGCGACTACCAGCACCGCCGCGTCCGGGCCTTCGTCCTGCAGCTCGGCGAGGTCGACGAGGTCAAGGTGGCCGCGCACTTCGGCGCCATCTTCCTCGGCTTCCCGGTCATCCTCGACACGCCGGTCGACGAGGAGATCAAGGACTGGTACGTGTCGCACCCGGACTACAGTGACATCGTCAAGTTCTGCATGGAGACGCGCGGCATCAAGCTCGTGTCGGCCAAGCCGAACATCCCGCTGAACTTCGGCCCGTCGTTCGAGGGCGAGACCATCCGGAAGCCCGACTGCTACTTCGAGATGGGCAACGGCAAGTCGCCCACCTTCGAACTCGTGCGCATGGTGGACCTCGACCACGTCAAGGACGGCCAGGTCGAAGTCATCGGTCCGGAGGTCGACGGTTTCCCCGAGGGCGCCAACGTGCCCATCGGGACCATCGTCGACATCTACGGGCGTAAGATGCAGGCGGACTTCGAGTCGGTCCTCGAGCGCCGCATCCACTACTTCACCAACTACGCCGAGGGTCTGTGGCACACGGCGCAGCGCGACATGACCTGGCTGCGCGTGTCCAAGGAGGCTATCGCCAAGGGCTTCAAGTTCCGTCACTTCGGCGACCTCCTCATCGCGAAGTTCAAGGCCGAGTTCCCGGCTATCGTCGACCGCGTCCAGGTCACCATCCTCACCGACCAGGCCAAGGTTCTGGAAGCCCTCAAGCTGGCCAAGCAGAAGTACCTCGAGCGCGACCAACGGATGCAGGGGCTCACCGACGACAAGGTGGACGAATTCTACACCTGCACGCTCTGCCAGTCGTTCGCCCCGACCCATGCCTGCATCATCGCTCCGGAGCGCGTGGGCCTCTGCGGCGCGGTGACGTGGCTGGACGCCAAGGCCAGCTTGGAGATCAATCCGACCGGCCCGAACCAGCCCATCGTCAAGGGCCCGGCCCTCGACGACGAGAGGGGCATGTGGGCCTCGGTCAACGACATCGTCAACGCCGCGTCCCGGGGGAACATCCCGGAGGTCAACCTCTACACTTTCCTGGACAAGCCGATGACCTCGTGCGGCTGCTTCGAGTCCATCATCGCCATCTTCCCCGAGGCGAACGGGATCATGGTCACCACCCGCGAGCACAAGGGGATGACGCCCTGCGGCATGACCTTCTCCACGCTGGCCGGCCAGGTCGGCGGCGGTCTCCAGACCCCGGGGTTCATGGGCGTCGGCCGCACCTACATCCTCTCCAAGCGGTTCATCGTGGCCGACGGCGGCCTGGCGCGGGTCGCCTGGATGCCGAAGGAACTCAAGAGCTACCTCATCGACCGCGGGTTCCGCGAGCGGTGCGAGCAGGCCGGGCTCGGGGCCGACTTCATCGACAAGATCGCCGACGAGTCCGCCGGCACGACGCCGGAGGAAGTCGTGGCCTTCCTGTCCGAGAAGGGGCATCCCTGCCTCAGCCTGCCGTCGATCATCTAGGGTGAGACACGGGGGCGGCCGGCTCGCCGGCCGCCCGGGACTACCGCCGCCGAGCGCGGCGGCCGGGCGGGTCCGCCTCCACGGCTGCGGCCGCCCCCGTTGTTTGGGGAAGGGAGTTTCCAGGAAGGGAGAAGAGAACAGGTGGCACTGACCGGGCTAGACATCTTCAAGCTCTTGCCCAGGAAGAACTGTAACGAGTGCGGCGTCCCGACCTGCCTGGCCTTCGCCATGGCCCTGGCTTCGGGCAAGGCCAGCCTCGAGGCCTGCCCCTACGTCTCGGAAGAGGCCAAAGAAGCCCTCGGCTCGGCCGCCGCTCCGCCCATTCGCCTGGTCAAGATCGGCGCGCCGGGCGTGGACCACGAGGTCGAACTGGGCGACGAGAACGTCCTGTTCCGGCATGACAAGACCTTCTACCATCCGGCCGGTGTGGCCGTGGAGGTCGGCGACGACCTCGACGCCGGCGCCCTCGCCGCGCGGCTCGCCAAGATCGCCGAACTTGTTTTCGAACGCGTGGGTCAGCGCTACACGGTGGACCTGGTCGCCGTGCGCAACGTCACCGGCGACCCGGCCAAGTTCGCCGCCGCCGCCAAGGCCGTCGCCGAGAAGACCAAGCTCGCCCTGATGCTCGTGGCCGAGAAGCCCGAGGCCCTGAAGGCCGCCCTCGACGTGGTGGCCGACCGTAAGCCCATCCTGGCTTGGGGCACGCCCGCGACCGCGGACGCCGTCGTCGCCCTGGCCAAGGAGAAGGGCTGCGCGGTCGTCCTCCGGGGCGCGGGCCTGGACGAGACAGCCAACCTGGTCGAGCGCATCGCCAAGACCGGCTTCAAGGACATCATCCTCGACTCGGGGGCGCGCGAGACGGGCAAGGTCCTCGCCGACCTCACCCAGGTTCGGCGTCTGGCCATCAAGAAGAAATTCCGGCCCTTCGGCTTCCCCATCGCCGCCTTCTGCGCCGAGAAGGACCCGCTGGCCGAGATGACGCAGGCCTCCGTCTACATGGCCAAGTACGCCAGCCTCATCGTCATCAAGGCCGTGGAGCGTCCGCAGGTCCTGACCCTCCTCACCTGGAGGCAGAACATCTACACCGACCCGCAAAAGCCCATCCAGGTCGAGGCCAAGCTCAACCGGATCGGCGAGGCCGGGCCCAAGTCGCCGCTCTACGTGACGACGAACTTCTCCCTTACCTACTACACCGTCGAGGGCGAAGTGGCCGCCTCGAAGGTGCCGTCCTACATCCTGGCCATCAACACCGAAGGGACTTCGGTCCTCACGTCTTACGCGGCCGGCAAGTTCACGGCCGACGCCATTGCCGACGCCTTGAAGAAGTTCGAGGTGGAGAAGCTCGTTCCGAGCAAGGAGATCGTCATCCCGGGCTACGTGGCCGTCCTGTCCGGCAAGCTCGCGGACGTTTCGGGCTGGAAGGTCATCGTCGGCCCACGCGAGGCCGCCGGTATCCCGGCCTTCGCCAAGGAACGGTACGGCCGGTCGTCCTAGCCGGCCCGGGCCGCGCGGACGCGCGGCCGCCAGACACGGTGGCGGCGAAAGCCGGCCGCGGCAAGCGACAAACGAAAAGGTGGGTGGGCCTTGTCCTGTAAGGTGACGTTCGTGCCGGACAACCTGACCATGACGGTCGCCCAGGGGACGACCCTGCGGCAGGCCGCCGCTATGGCCGGCATCGAGCTCAAGAGCAACTGCGGCGGCGAGGGGACCTGCGGCCAGTGCCTGGTCAAGGTGGTCGCCGGCTCCGCCGACGCCGCTCGCTACCTGGAGGGCAACGTTCCCGCCAAGCGGCGGGCCGAGGGCTACGTGCCGGCCTGCCGGACCCAAGTCGCGGGCGACCTGACCATCGAGGTTCCCGATTTCGCCCGCCTGGCCCAGCACCGCGTGCTAATCGAGAAGATCCGCCAGGGCGAGGTCCTCACGGAGGAAAGCGACGACCTGGTCGGCCGTTTCGGGCTCGACCCCCTCCTCCGGCGCGTGGACCTCAAGCTGGACGCGCCGACCCTCACCGAGAACGCCAGCGACTGGACCCGGCTTGTCGCCGCGCTGCGGCGCGAGGCCGGGGTGCCGTCTCTTTCCGTAGGGGCCGACCTTGAGTTCCTCCGCCGTCTGCCGCGGGTCCTCCGCGAGGGCGACTGGAACGTCGCCGTCTGGCTGCGGGGCTGGAGCGGGGTCGGGGCGCTCGGGGCCGCCGGTCGCGGCGCCTCGGGCAACGGTTCGGCCGAGGCCACGTTCTCGGATGTGGCCCCCAAGGTCCTGGCGGTCGACGTGGCGCCGCTCGGGGGCGCCGGCAAGGGGGCCGGCAAGGACCGCGGCGCTTCCGCGTCCGGCTCCTTCGGGCTCGCCGTGGACATCGGCACGACC
>CALMHV010000308.1 GCA_937863905.1 uncultured Bacillota bacterium | reverse complement strand
CGCTTCCACCCCACCCGGGGGAGCATGTCCCTCGGGCGGAGCCAGGGCGGCCTGCCCCCGGACGACGTCGTCCAGACCGAGGACGAGATCCTGGCCGACAGCCGGCGGCTGGCCGAGGCCTTTCACGACCCGTCCCGCTTCTCCATGTGCCGTCTGGCCCTGGCCCCGTGCTCCCCGTTCTCGGTGACCCCGGAGCTGATGCGGCGGACGGTGGAACTGGCCCGGGCCCTTGGCCTTCGGGTCCACACCCACCTCGCCGAGACCGCGGACGAGGAGCGGTTCTGCCTGGAGAAGTTCGGCTGCCGGCCGCTCGACTACATGGAGCGACTGGGCTGGATCGGCGAGGACGTCTGGTTCGCCCACGCCATCCACCTCAGCGATGACGAGGTCGGGCGGCTCGGCCGGACGCGGACCGGCGTGGCCCACTGCCCGACCTCCAACATGAAGCTGAGTTCGGGCGTCTGCCGCGTGCCGGACCTGCTGGCCGCGGGGGCCCGGGTGGGCCTGGGTGTGGACGGCTCGGCCAGCAACGACTCTTCGGACATGTGGGGCGAGATGCGCCAGGCCTATCTCCTGAGCCGGCTGGCCCACGGCGACCGCGGGCTGGGGGCCGAGGACGTCTTGCGCTTGGCCACGGTCGGCGGGGCGCAGGTCCTCGGGCGGGACGATATTGGCCACCTGGCCCCGGGCCTGGCCGCCGACCTGGTCCTCATCGACCTGGAGCAGCTTGGCTTCGCCGGCGGACGGCACGACCCGGTGACGGCCATCGTCGGCTCGGGCGACAGTCATATCGTCGACACGACCATCGTCAACGGACGGGTCGTGGTCAGGGGCGGGCGCCTGGTCGGGGCGGACGAGAGCGAAATCGTCCGGCGGGCCAACCGCGTCTCGGCCGGACTCTTGGAGCAGGCGGAAAGACGGACGCATGAGTGAGGCCAGTCAGGAGGAAGGCCCCATGGTGGAGCACGTGACGCATGACGTGAGCCTATCGCCGCAGCAGGCGGCGGCCGAGGCCGGAAGGTGCCTTTTCTGCTACGACGCCCCGTGCGTCAAGGGGTGTCCGGCCGGGGTGGACGTCCCGGCGTTCGTCAAGAAGGTGGCCAGCGGCAACTGGCGCGGGGCCGCGCGGGTCATCCGCGAGGCCAACGTCTTTGGCGGGACCTGCGCCCGCGTCTGTCCCACCGAAGAGCTTTGTGAGAAGGAGTGTTCGTCAGGCCGCCTCGGAGGGCCCATCCCCATCGGCGCCCTACAGCGGCTGGCCTGGGAGCGGGGGACGGCCGCGGCGACGGCGGGCGGGGCCCCGGGTGCGGG
>CALMHV010000307.1 GCA_937863905.1 uncultured Bacillota bacterium | reverse complement strand
CCGGCCCGACCAGCCCCCGCTTGATGTCCTCGCGGATTTGCCGGCCGTCCTCGAAGAAAGTGTTGTCGGTGGTGAGGATGACGTGATCGGCCAGCCGGGCCGCAATCTCGCCCATGGCCGGACGTTTGCCGCGGTCCTTCTGCCCCTCGCACCCGAAGACCAGGATGACGCGCCTCCGGGTGGCCAGCCGGGCCGTCTCCAGGGCCCCGGCGAGCCCCCTGGGGTTGTGGGCGAAGTCCACGACGCCGGTGACCCCGTCCGGGCTGGCCACGACCTCCCAGCGCCCCCTTACCCCCGGAAAGCGTTCGACGGCCTCCCGGGCCGCCTCCCAGCGGCAGCCCTCGGCCCAGGCCACCGCGAGCGAGGCCAGGAGGTTCCAGACGTTGTGGCGTCCCGGATGCGGAAAGCGGACGCTGGCCGTCTCCGGCCACCCGGCGGCCGGCCGGAGCCAAGTCGCCTCGGGCAGGCCGCGAGGGCGGAAGTCGAAGGCCATCCGCACCAGGGAGCCCTTGGCCCCGAGGCCGGCCCAGAGGAGCTTGACGTGAGCCGGGCGCAAGGCCCCGTAGGCGAGGACCGGTGCCGGAAGCCGCCGGCGGAACGAGTCGAAGAACGCGTCGTCCGCGTTCAGGATAGCGTAGACGGGTCCGGGCTTGCGCCCGCTCCGTTGGCCCAGGCCGCGGAAGAGGGATAACTTCGTGGCGGCGTAGGCCCGGACGTCGCCGTGGAACTCCAGGTGGTCGCGGGCCACGTTGGTCAGGATGGCGACATCGACCTCGCACCCCGCGATACGCCGCCCCGCCAGCCCGTGCGAGGAGACCTCCAGGCAGGCGCAGGTGAGCCCGGCCCGGCGCATGGCGGTCAGACCGGCCTGGATGTCCTGGGCGTCGGGCGTGGTGAGGTCGGCCGGGAAGCGCGCGAGCCCGAGATGGTTCTCGACCGTGCCGATAAGGCCCGTCGGCCGGCCGTCGGCCAGGAAGATGGCCTCGTTGAGGTGGTTCACCGTGGTCTTGCCGTTGGTCCCCGTGACGGCCACGAGGCGAAGGTGGGACGACGGATGCCCCCATAGCCTGGCCGCGGCTAGGGCAAAGGCCAGTCTGGCGTCGGCCACGAGCGCGCAGGGCGTGCCGGCGGGGAGGGAGGACAGGGACCGCTCCGCCACGACGGCCCGGGCCCCCCGAGCCACGGCCTCGGCGGCGAAATCGTGCCCGTCGAAGTGCTTGCCGGGCAGGCAGAAGAAGGCCGACCCAGACTTGACCCGGCGCGAATCGTGGACCAGGGAGGACACTGTTGTCGCATCCGTCCCGGACACCAAGCGGAACGTCTGGCCCCGCAAGAGTTCGGCAAGCGTCATGCTTCGCCCTCCGCGCCCCGAGCGCCCGGACTCTGTCGGTCCGGTGCATCCCCCGTGTCGCCACACTATTCAGGGGAGGGGTCAGGGGTCGGGCGTCAGGGGCCGGGCGGCGCCGGGAGTTGGCGGGAAGGGTGGGAAGTAATGGCGTCGGGCCACGCGTCCGCAGCTTGAATAGGCTGGCACTCAAGGAACGAGTACGGAAGAGGTGCAACTATGGCCAAACTCCAGTACAATCTCTTCGCCACCGACGGCTTGATGGTGTTGCCGACCACCTCTGCCCCCTGTCCCAACACAGCCTACACCGACGTCTACGTCTGGGGTTTCGTCGGCGGGCTCTACAAGCGGGATGACCAGGTCGTCAATCCCCAGTTCGCCGACACGTGGGCGCATCGGGCCGCCTTTGCCGGCACGGCCACCGTTCCGAGCCCTCGTATCGACTGCGACCAGGGAGACCACGTCTACATACTCTTGGTCAACCTGGGGATGGTCCTCGCCCCCATCCCCCAGGACGACCACACCATCCACCTCCACGGGCTCCATGTGGCCACGCAACTCGATGGTTTCCCGGAACTGTCCTTCCCCGTGCCCATGCACCAGAAGATGCTCTACTACTTCTTCGCCGAGCATCCCGGCACGTACATGTACCACTGCCACCAGGAAGCTTCCCAGCACATCCAGATGGGGATGTACGGGGCCCTCGTCATCTACCCGTCGCAGCAGAGCCTCGCCGCCGCCGGGGTCGTCATTCCCCCGGGGTTCACGAACCGCAACTTCGCCTACAACGACGCCATGACGTTCTACGACAAGGACTACGTGATGCTCCTTTCCGACCTCGACTCAACCTGGCATCTCGCCGTCTATGAGAATGACCCAAGCTTCAACCCGGTGAACTTCAAGCCCGATTGGTGGCTCGTCAACGGGCGGGCCTTCCCCGACACGCTCATGAGGCACCCCCAGCCGGGCTACAATTCCTATGTGCGCGTGGCGACCGACCAGAAGTTCCTCCTCCGCATGATCAACATGGGCTACCAGTCGGTGCCCTGGCACATCCATGGCTGGTACTTTCACATCATCGGCAAGGATGCCACAATGCGGGAGCGCCACGACATGGGGTTCACGCAACTTGTCGGGTCGGGTGAGACCTACGACCTCCTCCTCGAGGCGACGAGCAAGTCCGCGATGTACAGCAAGTACATCTTCCAGGGCCAGCAGGGCTACCAGTCCCTGATGTCGCGGGTCCAGCTTTCCTGGTGGTACGACATCCCGATGGAGGGCTTC
>CALMHV010000306.1 GCA_937863905.1 uncultured Bacillota bacterium | reverse complement strand
CGGCGCTCCGTCCGCGGAGCGGCAAGCGGTCGCTCCGTCTCGGCCAGGTAGAGCCCGTCGGATAAACCCGCGAGGCCCCAGAGAACGACGCCCACGGCAGCCAGGGCCAGGTTGAAATCCAGGGCGCTGTGCACGACGAGCATGGCTATCGCCCCCGCGAGAGCGGCGGCGAGGGCCTGGGCGGCCGGGGCGCCCTCCTTCGCGCGCCGGTGCACCCGGAGCAGCGTCCACCCGACCGCCCCCAGGAACCCCAGGAAGGCGAGAAAGCCCACCGTGCCCGTCTCCAGCCAGAGTTCGGCGAAGTCGTTGTGGACCTCCCGGGCCGAGTAGGAGTAGCTCTGGTACTCGTGGTAGACCGAGTTCCAGCCCCCGCCTCCGACCCCGAGGAGGGGGTGGTCCCGGACGACGGCGAGAGCGTCCTTCGTCCAGGCGAGGCGCTCCACGACCGAACGCTCCGAAAGGCTGAAGCCCTGAAGCCGGCCGAGGAACACTTGGGGAAGGGCGTTCGCGGCCGCCAGGGCGGTAAAGCCGAGGACGACGACAAGGACCGCCGCCCCGGCCAGGAGAGCTTGCCGTCTGGAGGAGAGGGCCTGGAAACGGCGGCTGAGCCAGCCGGCCGCCACGGCCAAGACCAGACCGCCGGCCAGGACCGCCAGCCCCGGACCGGGCTGCCCGTAGACCCGTGGTAAGAGCGGCAGGGCGGCCACGGCAACCACACCGGTGAGCGCGAACTCGACCACGGCCTCCCAGCGGCGCCCGCGTCGCCAGAACCATAGGAGGACGAGGGCCGCGCCGGGGATGACCAGCCAGGCCCCGCGGGACATGGTCGCCAGGAACGTGGCCAGCAGAAGCCATTGCCCCGCGGCCAGCCCGGCGTCGATGAGCCGGTCTTTCGAGGTCCCCTCCCCCGTGGCCCGCTGCGCCCTCAGCCCGACACCCAGAAGGAAAGCCGCCCCGACCAGGGCGCCGGCCGAGTTGGGATACCCGAAGAAGGTGACAAGACGGCTGCCGTCGGAGGTCTCGAAGGGCAGGACGCCGACGGCCGAAATCAGGCTGATCAAGGCCAGGCCGACGGCCGAGCCCCAGAGCAGAAGACCGAGTCCGGCCGGGCCGCAGAGCCGCGACCAGGGGCGTTCCCCCCGTCGGGCCTCGCTCGACGGGGCCCCCCGAAAGCGGGCGACCTCGGAGACCGCGAGGAAGACCATGGCGCAAAGGCCGACCTTCACGACCTCCTGAACGGCCTGGCGGAAGGCCACAGCGACCACGAGGGAGAGCACGTAGGCCAGCCAGACGGCCGCGACCCCCAACCTCGCCGGAGTCGGGCGGAAGCGCATCCCGGCGGCGGACCCCAACCAGAGGGCCAGCCCCAGGGCGATGGCCGCGTTCCAGAAGGCTAGGAACTGGACGTTATCGAGGTAGAGGCCTCTCGGGAAGGGCATCCACGCGAGAAGCAGGCCGAGCACGATGACAGCGGCCGAACCAAGACGGTCAACGGTGGTACGGCTGGGGGCGGCAGGCTTCATGGCCATCCAGCTTCTCCATGCCCCCCCGGCTTCCTGTTGAGGCCGTGGCCGGCGTACAGCGCGAGGGGGACGCCCGTGAGGGCATCCCCCTCGCCTCGCTCCC
>CALMHV010000305.1 GCA_937863905.1 uncultured Bacillota bacterium | reverse complement strand
AGGGTCGGGCAGGGACTCACCCGTCGCTAGCCCGAAGCCGTTCTCAGCCAGAGCGCGATTGATGGCTACGCCCGGGGCATCCGCGGCGCGGACAAGCGCGTCGGTCGCCGTCCCGCCGTAAAGGGGAACCTGCCCGCCGTACACGACCATGGTCGTCAGCAGCATCCGACCCCGAAGCATCACCGGCTTACCGTGGATCTCGAAGAAGTAGCCTTCGATGGTCCCGTCCTCTATCAGAGCTTCCAGGCGCCCCACGGTGAAACCGTCCCAATGAGCCAAGCCCTCGGGGCTTCCTCCCACCCTGGAGGCCGCGGAGAAGTAGTAGAGGCGATCAAGCTCACCCGGCAGGCTGGCGGTAAGGGAAAGCCTGAGGCTCTCCGCTAGTCCAAACCCGATCACGAGAGCGGCGGCGGCGACAGTGAGGCTGATCCAAAGCAGAGCGACTCCCCAGGGGGTCCGCTTGACCTGGCCGGCGAACGCTCGAAGCATGTCACCCAAGACCGGGAGACTCAGCAACCAGACATCCCTCCTGGGGGGTAGTGGCGCGTGGTTCCGCGAGGATACCGTCCTCAAGGAAGACCATGCTGTCAAGACGCCGGGCAAGGGCCAGGTTGTGGGTGACCATGACCAGAATGCCCGTTGGGTTCTCGCGCCGCAGCGACAGGAGAAGCTCGACCACCAAGGCGCCGTTGGCGGAGTCGAGATTGCCCGTGGGCTCGTCGGCGAGAAGAATCGTAGGACGGGACACCGTTGCCCGGGCCACCGCTACTCTCTGCTGCTCGCCACCTGATAGCTGATAGGGGCGGGCTCGGGCCTTGGCCGCGAGCGAGACCCTCTCCAGGGCGAGCGCGGCCTCGCGGCGGCCGGTTCTCACCGAAGCGCCTTGGTAAAGCAGCGGAAGGCTGACGTTGTCGAGCACGGACAGTTCGGGAACTAGGTGGAAGCGCTGAAAGACAAACCCGAAGCGTTCGCGCCGGAGCTTCGCCAGTTCCGCCTCGCCCAGATCGGCCACGGGCTGGTCCTGCAAGTAGTAGCCCCCGGACGTCGGCCGCTCCAGACACCCGATGATGCTGAGGAGAGTGCTCTTCCCCGAACCCGATGGTCCGACCACGGCCAGGCTCCGACCTGAGGGCACCTCGAGACTGAGGGGTCCGAGCACCCTTGTCGGCTGGATCGACCTTGAGCCGTACTCCTTGACGACGTCAATCAGGAGAATCAGCTTCCCCGACCTCCCATCGTGTGCCGACTAGGCCGTCTGCCCCGCTTCCGCCAGACAGGGGCGCCAAGATGGCTGGCTAGTTGAGGCCCGCGGAACAGTGGGGGCAGAAGTTCCAGCCGTGTTCCACGCCCTGCCCGCAGGACGGACAAGCTCGCTTCACCTGGTTCCCGCAGTGAGGGCAGGTCTTGAAGGACGGGCGTAGGCTGCCGCCGCAGTTCGGGCACTGCGGACGCTGCCAACTCCGGGTAATCAGGTACGTGGCCCAGCCGACGGCCGTGGTCACCAGGGTGAGGGCGCCCCACGCCCACGGCGCGTCCATGGCGCGACGCCTCGCGTCGGCGAAGACCCAGAGGGCCAGAGTCAGGGCGCCGAGGATGTACAACGGGAGAGGGAGCGAGATCAACGGAGGCGACCACTCATCTGCCGTGAGACCCAAGAACTTGGCCTTGGCCGTCAACGCCCACACCCAGGCAATCGGCGCCCCTTGGCCCGCCGCGTCATGGGAGTGGACGCTCACTCCGGTAAGGAGGTCATCCTCGGGCTCCTCGCTCAGTCCCAGGAGCCGGCCGAGGTCGGTCGGGCGGCCGTAGGCCGAGACCTCCAAGACGGGTCGCTCAGGCGAATCGGGCCACGGCTCTGGATGCAGCGGGAGCCTGCGGCCCAGGGCGGCCTTGGGCACCGCGGCGACGATCTCGGCGGCAGGGTTGGCGACGACCACGGCGCGCCAGCCCG
>CALMHV010000304.1 GCA_937863905.1 uncultured Bacillota bacterium | reverse complement strand
TTGTTCGGCCACCTGTAGAAGACAAGAGGCCGCTCGCCAGCGCGACCCACTCTGCCGATAAGGTGAACCCGGTGCCCTCAATTTTCAGTGATTATCGCCTGATCTGGGACACTCTGGACATCGCCATCGTCGCCTACGTCTTCTTCCGGTTGTTCCTTCTCATCCGGGGGACGCGGGCGGTTCAGCTCGTCAAGGGCATCGTGGTCCTGATCATCGCGGGCATCTTCGCCCACTGGCTCGAGCTTACCACGGTCGTTTTCATTCTCAACTACGCCCAGATGGCCCTTGTCGTGGCCGTGCCCGTCGTCTTCCAGCCCGAACTGCGACGCGCCCTGGAGCAGCTCGGCCGGGGCCGCCTGTTCGCCCCATCCGCGGCCATGCTGCCGGACGAGGAACTCGCCAAGGTCATCCACGAGATTGCCGGGGCCTGCGATGTCCTCGCCCGCAACAAGATCGGGGCGCTCATCGTCGTCGAACGCGAGACGGGTCTCAAGGATGTCGCCGAGACCGGGACGCCCATCGACGGGCTGGTCTCCTCGGCCTTTCTCATCAACCTCTTCGTGCCGAACGCCCCGCTCCACGACGGCGCGGTCATCGTGCGCGGCAACCGCATCGTCGCCGCCGGCTGTTTTCTGCCCCTGTCGGAGAACCAGAACCTCGGAAGGGAACTTGGGACCCGGCACCGCGCCGCCGTCGGGCTCACCGAGCAGTCCGACGCCCTGGTCCTGGTCATCTCTGAGGAGACCGGAACGCTGTCTTTGGCCAACGCCGGAAAGCTGATGCGTCATCTCGACGATTCGACCCTGCGCGACATGCTCAAGCTCTTCATGAGATCGGCGGGCTTGTCCCCCGCCGCGGGCGGCGGGCTCCTGCGTTTCCTGGCGACACGGGCCACGAGTGGCGCTTCCGGGACGGGCCGGAGGAAGGGGACGGGAATTGGGCCGCCTGCTGAATAGGGATCTCGGGCTGCAGCTCCTGGCCGTCCTCGTGGCCCTCGTCCTCTGGGTCCAGGCCTCGGCCGTCGGGAACCCAGTGGCCCGTTTCACCTTCGACGCGCTCACCGTGACTCCGGGCGACGCGCCGGCCGATCTCATCGTGACCGGCGCCCCCCACCCGGCCAAGGTCAACATCACGGTCAGTTGCCGGCGCCGCATCGCGGACAAACTCTCCGCCAAGAACTTCGAGGCGACCGTGTCGCTGGAGGGGGCGCGGGCGGGCACCGCCGACTATCTGGTCGAGGTTGTCTTGCCGCCCGCCGTGGAACTCGTGGAGGTCAGTCCGGCTTCGGTGACCGTGACCATCGAGCGCCTGGCTTCAGCCAAGGTGCAGGTGGACCCGAGGGTCGTGGGCATCCCGGAGGGTTTCGTGGCCGGGACGCCTGCCGTTGAGCCGGCCATGGCCACGGTCCACGGTCCGGCCTCGGTCGTCGAACAGGTGATGAAGGTCGTTGCGGAACTTGACGTCGGGGCCGCCGGGTCCAGCGGTTCGGGCAAGGCGCGGCTCATCGCTCTGGACGGCGGCGGGCTGCCGTTGTCCGGAGTGACCTTCACCCCGGCCGACATCGTCGTCACGGTGTCCCTCAGCCCGCTGCCCGCGGCGGAGAGCATCGACGTGGACCCCATTCTCACCGGGAGCCCCGCTTCCGGGTACGCCGTCCTGCGCATCACCTGTAACCCGGACAGGGTCGAGGTCCGGCCCGCTCCGGGAGGAGCCATCGACTTCGACCATGTGGCGACGGTGCCGGTGGACATCTCCGGGAGCACGTCCGACGTGCGCGTCCTGGCCGACCTCGTGGTCCCGGCGGGAGTGGTGTCGGTGGTGCCGCTTCAGGTCGAGGTCGTCGTCGAGATCGGGGCCTCGCGCGGCTTCCTGGCCCTGCCCGTGACGGTGCGCAACGCCCCGTCCGGGCTGACGGCCACCGTCTCCCCGCTCACCGTCGACGTGGTGGTCAGAGGGCCGCGAGCTCTTCTGGACCGGCTTGTGCCGGGAGACCTCGCCGTCTGGGTGGACGCTACCGGGCGGTCCGCCGGCCAGTCCACCCTCACCGTGAACGTCGATTTCCCGGCTTGGTCCGAGGGCCGCCTCAGCCTCTCGGAAGTCACGCCGTCGCAGGTCACGCTGCTTCTGGGTCGGTAGGCACCGCTCTTGGTCTTGGGGAGGAGATAGGCCCTTGCCCGGTTTGTTCGGTACCGATGGCGTCCGCGGCGTGGCCAATGTCACCCTTACTCCCGAACAGACCCTGCGCATCGGGCGGGCCGGGGCCGACCATCTCGCGACTCGGGGGAAGGGCGGCGACGGCCGCGACGCCAAGGCTGCGGACCGGCCCCTCCTGGTGCTCGGGCGGGACTCGCGTCTCTCCGGCGACCTGCTGGCGGCGGCGCTGACCGCCGGCTGCTGTTCGGTTGGAGTGGATGTCCTGGATGCCGGCATCGTTCCGACTCCGGGCGTGGCCTTCCTTGCCCGGCACCTCGGCGCGGCCGGCGGGGTGATGATCTCGGCTTCGCACAATCCCGTCGATGACAACGGCGTCAAGTTCTTCGACGCCGCCGGGTACAAGCTCTCGCCGGAGGCCGAGGAGGACGTCGAGGCCAAGGTCCTCTCCAAGCAGGACCGGATGCCCCGCCCGAGCGGCGCCGGCGTGGGCTGCCGGAAGGACGGACACCAGCACGCCCGGGCCTACGCCGACCATCTCGTGACCTCCGTCGGTGGCGAAGGGGCGCTGGCCGGCGCCTTGCCGCCCTTGGTCATCGCCGACCTGGCTTTCGGGGCCACCGCCCGGTTCGGCGCCCAGGTCCTCCGGCGGGCCGGGGCCAGGGTCGTGGCCATGAACGACATCTGGGACGGAAGCCGCATAAATGTGAGGTGCGGCTCCACCAACCCCGAGGCCATGGCCAAGCGCGTTACCGAAGAGGGGGCGATCGCCGGTCTGGCTTTCGACGGTGACGGTGACCGGGTTATCGCCGCCGACGAGAAGGGGCGGATCGTGGATGGCGACCACATCCTCGCCGTCCTCGGCCTAGACCTCGTCGCCCGGAAGGCTCTGCCGAAGAAGACCGTAGTGGCCACGGTGATGTCGAACCTAGGCCTCGACCTGGCCCTGCGCGAGGTGGGTGGGAAGGTCACGCGGACGCCGGTCGGAGACCGGGCGGTCCTGCAGGAGATGCTGGCCTCCGGGGTCGCGCTGGGCGGGGAGCAGTCGGGTCACGTCATCCTGGCCGAGTACGCGACGACCGGGGACGGCATCCTGGTCGGGCTGCACCTTCTGTCCGTGGTCGCGCGGTCGGGACGGACGCTCTCCGAACTGGCCGGGAAGGTCGTCAAGCTGCCGCAGGTGCTCGTCAACGTGAAGGTGCAGAAAAAGGATAAGCTCGAGACCAGCGAGAAGGTGGCCACCGCCATCGAGCGGGTGCGTGAGGCTTTGGGCCACACCGGGAGCGTGCTGGTTCGCTCGTCGGGTACCGAGCCGCTCGTTCGCATAATGATAGAGGGTCGCGACGCCAAGCGTATCGGCGAGATGGCCTTGACCCTGGCCCGGGTGGTTGCGGCCGAATTGGGGGGTGAGATAGTCCAAAGCCAGGAACCCAAAGGAGAGTGAACCCCTCCGACGGGGAAGGTCACCAGACGCGAGGAAGGCAAGCGGCAGATTGGTTCAAGCGCCAGGACTCCCAGGGTTGCGGGAGTCGACGAGGTCCGGGTTATTCGAAGCTTTCGGCGGGTGCCCGGCGGCCTAGCGCAGGCCGAACGGCTCCACAAAGCCGCCCGGTGACGGGCGGGACAAAGGGAGCCTGATGCGACGTAACAAATCGCCGCATATATGCTTTCTTGCGGGCCATGCTGACCGCGTTCCCCCCTGGTGGAGGTAGCGCGGTTTTCACTTTGATTGGAGGAACCGGTAGATGTGTGGCATCGTGGGCTACATCGGCCGCCGACCGGCCTTGCCGGTCATTCTTGAAGGACTCAAGCGGCTCGAGTATCGCGGCTACGACTCGGCCGGAGTGGCCGTGGCCGGGAAGGGCAAGGTGGGCCTGACCAAGACCGAGGGGCGCATCGACGACCTCATCGAGAAGCTGGCCCGGCAGAGCCCGCCCCAGAGCACCGTGGGCATCGGGCACACCCGCTGGGCGACGCACGGCAAGCCGTCCGACCAGAACGCGCACCCGCACACGGACTGCGAGGGCAAGATAGCCGTCGTCCACAACGGGGTCATCGAGAACTACCTCATCCTGAGGCAGCGTCTGGAGGCCGCCGGACACCGCTTTCGCTCGGAGACCGACTCGGAGGTCATCCCGCACCTGGTCGAGGAGTACTACGCCGGCGACCTGGTCGCGGCGGTCCGGCGGGCGGTGGCCGACCTCGAAGGCTACTACGCCATCGTCGTTCTCCGGACGGACGAGCCGGATCGCCTGGTCGCCGTGCGCAAGGATAACCCGCTGGTCGTGGGGATTGGCGACGGTGAGAGCTTCATCGCCTCCGACATCCCGGCCATCCTCCGGCACACGCGGCGCATCATCGTCCTGGAGGAAGGGGACATGGCCGTCGCGGAGCGCGGGGGGGTCAAGATCACCGACCGTGCCGGCCAGGCGGTCGAGCGCGAGCCCCTGGACGTGGAGTGGGACGTGGAGGCGGCCGAGAAGGGCGGCTTCCCGCACTTTATGCTCAAGGAGATCTTCGAGCAGCCCGCCTGTCTCAAGCAGACCCTGGCCGGGCGGCTCGTGCCGGGCGGGCCGAAGAGCCCGGCCGAGACGGGCATCCTGTTCGACAAGGGCGTCCTGGACACCGAGGAGGTCGTGGCCCTCGACCGCGTGTTCATCACCGCCTGCGGCACGGCCTTCCACGCCGGTCTGGTCG
This sequence comes from uncultured Bacillota bacterium, assembly GCA_937863905.1. Lineage (GTDB taxonomy): Bacteria > Bacillota > Sulfobacillia > UBA995 > UBA9673 > CALMHV01. The sequence continues at coordinate 844 of CALMHV010000304.1, read as the reverse complement.
GCAAGCACCTCATCGAGCGGCTGGCGCGCCTCCCCGTGGAGGCGGACATCGCCTCCGAATTCCGCTACCGCAACGTCATCATGAAGCCCGGGGACATGCTCGTCGTGGTCAGTCAATCCGGCGAGACCCTGGACACTCTGGCGGCCCAGCGCGACATGACGCGGCGGGGCGGCCGCACGGTGGCCATCACGAACGTGGTCGGCAGCTCGGTGGCCCGGGAGGCCGATGAGATCATCTACACGCGGGCCGGCCCGGAGATAGCCGTGGCCTCGACCAAAGCCTACACGGCGCAGCTCCTGGCCTTCGCTCTCCTGGCCACCCACATCGGGGTGGCGCGCGGGACCCTACGGGCCGAGCGGGCGGCCGAAATCCTCGACGAATGTCGGCGCCTGCCGGAATTGGCGGAGAGGGTCCTCGACCGGGCCGAGCAAGTGAAGGCGGTCGCCCGGCGCCTCGCCGAGTGGAACGACGTCTTCTACATCGGGCGCGGCCTGGACCTGGCCGTGGCCATGGAGGGCCAACTCAAACTCAAGGAGATCTCCTACATCCACGCCGAGGCCATCGCGGCCGGCGAGCTCAAGCACGGGACGCTGGCCCTCATCGAGAAGGGGGTGCCCGTGATCGCGGTGTCCACCCAGCCGGAGTTGAGGGACAAGACCCTCTCGAACGTGCAGGTCGTCAAGGCGCGGGGCGGTCACGTCATCGCCGTGGCCACCGAGGGCGACGCCGAGATTCCCAAGCACGCCGACGAGGTCATCTGGCTGCCGAAGACGGACCCGCTCCTGGCCCCCATCCTGGCGGCCATCCCTCTCCAACTCATCGCCTACTACGCGGCCATCGAGCG
>CALMHV010000303.1 GCA_937863905.1 uncultured Bacillota bacterium | reverse complement strand
CACCCAACCCTCACCTTGCCGCCCCATACTTGGGGATGAAAGCGCGGGTTCCGGCCCGCGGCGACACAACGGAGGAGGAGGATTGCACCGATGACGGCGGCGGCGCGGCCATTGTCGGTTCCATCGCCGTCGCTTCGCCGGCCCCCAGCGACCTCAGCGCGCTCGCCAAGATTACGCCCGATCTCCGGCCGATAGTCTTGCCAGGTCCGGGGCCACGCCAAGGAAAGGAGGCGTCGCGGCAGAAGGAAGGCGACGTGTACGCCGGAGAGGAGGTGTGGCCGGTCGGCGCGTTGATGATGGAACCTTCAGCCGGGCCCCGCCCCCGTGCCCCCGGCAGTATCCGTCCCCGGACCAGCGGCCGGACACGGGATCTGGTCGTGGCCGCGGCCTCCACTCTCGTCTTCCTGTTGGCCGCCCAGGTCGCGCTGCCGGCGCTGGCACCGCTCTCCCTGGTCTATGACCAGCGTCTCCGGTATGACTATTTTAGGGACAATCACGCCAACCTCGACGTGGCTATCTTGGCCATCAAGGAGGAGGTCCACCGGGAAAGCCTGCGGGATTACATCATCATCCTGGGGGACTCGGTGGCCCAGAGCGCCCGCTCCACACCGGAAGAGTCCCTCGCCGCTTGCCTCCAGGAGGTCGCCCGCGCCCCGCGGGTCTTCTGCCTGGCCCAGCCCTCCATGCAGATGGGCGACATCTACACCGTAGTCCTCAAACTCAAGGCCGCCGGCCTTTCCACCGGCCACCTCGTCATCAACCTCCTCTACGCCGGCTTCGTGGCCCGCGAGCCCTATCCCCCCGTCGTCTTCTGGCTCGAACCGGACCTGAGGCGTCTTGACCCCGTGGCTTACGCCCAGGTGGCGATGCACCTCCAGGCAGCCCGCCTCGACCCGGCCCTCGTCCCACCCAAGACCGCCGATGCCAAGCTCGACCGCCTCATGGTCCAGAACCTCTACCCGGAAGCGGCTCCCCTTGCCTACCGGGACTTCACGCGCTCGGCCATCATCCAACTCCTCTCCGGGCAGGACCCCCGGCCCGAGGTCTTCGACCCGCGCCCCTGGACGGAGAAACCCCATCTGCCCTGGACGCTCCGGCAGGACGAGTACCAGCGGCAGTTCCGCGACAAACCCTTCGTCATGGACGATACGAACCCGCAGGTCTACTTCATCGAACGGCTCCTGGCCGCCACGGCCGGAGACCAGGTCCTCTTCTTCCTGTCGCCCGTGAACCAAGCCCTGATGCGGGACAACGTCCGGAAGGCCGGCTATCAGGTCAACCTCGGACGAGTCGACGCCTACTTCGGGGGGAAGAGGGCGGGGGAACCCGGCCTCATCTACCTCAACCTCGAGCACGCCATCCCCAACCCGTGCTTCGCCGATCACCTGCACCTCACCGGGGAGGGCCACCGCCTTCTGGCCGAGCTTCTGTGGGAGGCCCTCAACCCATCCGACCCCGGCGGGGGGACCTAGGGATGTTGCTGCATACGCCCGGCTTCCTGGTTTTGCTGGCGCCGGTGGTCCTCCTCTTCTACGCCTTCCCAAGGGCGCGCCTGGGGCTCCTGGCGGCGGCCGACGCGGTCTTCTACGGGCTCCCGAACCCGGCCCACCTCGTCCTCTTCCTGGCGGTGAGCTTGGTGACGTTCCTAAGCGCCAAGGGGATGGCCCCGGGCGGCAAGCCGGGGACGGCGCAAGGCGACGGCAAGCCGGGGACGATGCAGGACGGCGGCGAGCCGGGGACGATGCGGGGCGGCCGAGGAAAGGGCGCCACCCTGCTCTTCGGGTTGGCCCTGGCGGTCAACGCGGCCAACCTCATCTTCTTCAAGTACGCTCTCTTCCTGACCAGGTCGCTTGAGAGCGCTCTCGGCATCCCTCTGCCGGCGGCCGGCGGCTTCCTCGTCAAGGTAGCCCTGCCCGTCGGCATCTCCTTCTACACCTTCGGGCTCATCGCGTACCTCGTCGACGTGCGGCGCGGGCGGCTGAGCCCGGTCCGTTCCTTCACCCGTTTCTGGGTCTTTGTCTCCCTCTTCCCGAGGCTGGTGGCCGGCCCCATCGCCCGCGGGGGCGACCTGGCGCCCCAGGTGGAGGCGGTGGGCCGGTACCGCTTTTCGGCGGACGACTTCGGGCGCGGCCTGACCTTGTTCCTGGTCGGCCTGGCGAAGAAGATCGTCGTGGCCGACACCCTGCAGCCGTTCGTGGACCAGCTCTTCGCCCAGGGGGCGACACTGGGCGGCAGCGGGGCCTGGCTTGCCGCCTACCTCTTCGCCTTCCAGATCTACTTCGACTTCTCCGCCTACAGCGACATGGCCGTGGGCGTCGGAGCGCTCCTGGGCTTCCGCCTGCCGCAGAACTTCCGGACGCCGTACGTGAGTTCAAGTCCCAGCGAGTTCTGGCGCCGCTGGCACATCACCCTCTCGACCTGGATACGGGACTACGTCTACATCCCGCTCGGCGGGTCGCGTCGGGGCCTGCCGCGCCAGCTAGCGAACCTCGTCCTGGCCATGACCTTCTCGGGGCTCTGGCACGGGGCCGGCTGGACGTTCGTCATCTGGGGTCTTTACCACGGGGTGCTGGCGGCCCTGGAGAAGGCGGGGCGGTCGGTCCTGGAGGCGGTGGCGGGAACCATGAAACGGAGACGGCTCGCAGGCCAAGCAGGCCGGTCCGGCCCGGGACCGGCAACCCCGCTCGCCTGGGCGGGCCGCGCCCTGGGGCGCATCGTGGGCGTGGCCGTCTGTTTCCACCTGGTCGTCATCGGGTGGGTCTTCTTCCGGGCGCCCGACCTGCCGGTGGCCCTGAGCCTGACGCGGGCCATGCTCTCACCCGGCGGCTGGAACCTGGCGGGCCTCGGTCTCGCGAGCGCGGGCCCGGGCGCCGTGGCCAACGTCGCCGTCGCCCTCCGGCTCCTCGCCCTCGTACCCATCCTCTACCTGCTCCACGTCCTGGAGCACCTGACCCGCCGCGACGACCGGGTTCTCGCCTTCTGGCACGCCCGGGTCCCGGCCGTCGTCCGCGGCCTGGCCTACGCCCTGGTCATCGTCCTGGTCATGACCTTCGCCCAGACCCAACAAAACCCGTTCATCTACTCGCGGTTCTGAGCCCGGGTGGGCAAAGGCGGGCTCGCCGCTATCGGAAGGCCGCGTGCTCCGTCCGGGCGATGATCTCGTCCTGCAGGGCCGGCCCCAGGTCGC
>CALMHV010000302.1 GCA_937863905.1 uncultured Bacillota bacterium | reverse complement strand
GGGGTGGCCATCGCCGCCACCTACGTGAGCACGGTCGTGGGCGCCGGTTTCGCCTCGGGCCAGGAGGTCTTGCGGTTCTTCACCCATTTCGGTCCGTGGGGCCTGGCCGGTCTCGGGGTGGCCACGGTCCTCCTGTGTCTTGGCGGCACGGCCATCATGCTCGAGAGCCGATGGGCCAAGGCGAGGACGCACGGCGATCTCCTGGCCTGGCTGGGAGGGGGCTGGTTCGCGAAGGTCTACGACGTCCTCATCACCGCCTTCCTCTTCGGCACCACGGCGGTCATGGTCGCCGGCTCGGGGGCGTTCTTTCAGGAACAGCTCGGGCTGCCCCGTCTCACGGGGGACGTGGTGATGGCCGCGGCGGCGGTGGCCACGGTGCTCGTGGGTCTCCGGGGGGTCGTCGTGGCCAGCGAGGTCGTGGTCCCGTTCCTCCTCCTGGGGGTGGCCGCGGTCACCGTCGCCACCCTCGCGGCCCACGGGGGGCCGCTGGTGCCCGGCGCCGGTCTGGGCGGGTGGCGTCCCGCGGCGGCGGCGGCCCCCAACTGGGGGCTGGCCGCCGTCCTCTATGCGTCCTACAATCTCGTTCTCGCTCCGGCCGTCCTCACGCCGCTGGCGGTCAGGGCCGGTTCGCCCCGGGCGGTCGTGCTGGGTGGCGTCCTGGGCGGGGTTCTCCTGGGCCTCGCGGCCATGGGCGTCAACCTCTCCCTGCTGGGGGCCTTGCCGGGGGCCGGGCAGTTCGAAGTCCCCATGCTCTATGTCGCGGGACTGGCGGCCGGGAGGTACGCCGCGGCGGCCAGGTTCGCCTACGGCCTCGTGCTCTGGGGCGAGATCTACACTACGGCCGTGGGGCTACTCTACGGCTTCGCCTGCCGGCTGGCGGGCGGAGCCGGCTCGTCGCGCCGGGGGGGTGAGGGGCCCCTCTTCCGGCGCTGGGTCCTCGCCGGCGGGCTGGGCGCCCTTCTCGCGGCGCGGGTCGGCTTCTCGAACATGGTCGCCACGCTCTACCCGCTGGTCGGGTACGCGGGGCTCCTTCTTCTGTTGGTGGCCATCGTCCGCCTGCGGCGGGGAGGACGGGCCGGTTGAGGAGGTGGCTACAGGCCGGAGAAGGTTTTGGGCGGCCCGTGCGGCCAACGGACGTGGCGGACGCCGCCGCGCTTGCGCGCCTGCCGGACGAGCAGCATAATGGGCTCATGGTTCTCTACGCTGGAGTGGACATCGGTTCGGCCACCGCCAAGGCCGTCGTCATCGACGTGGCGGGCGTGGCGGGCGCGGCCGGCGCGGTGGGAGCGCCCGGCCCCGTCATCGTCGGGAAGGCCCTGCGGCCGGTCGGGTACGACATCGAGGCCGCCGGCTGGGCGGTTCTCTTGGAGGCCCGGGAGGCCGCCGCCCCGGCGGGTTCGACCGAACTCCCTCCCCTGGCCGGGGTCATCGCCACGGGCTACGGGCGTCACGCTTTCCCGGGCGCCGGCGCGGCCGTGACCGAGATAACCTGCCATGCCCGCGGTTCCGTCGAACTGGTCCCCGGGGTCCGGACCGTCATCGACGTCGGTGGACAGGACTCCAAGGTCATCGCCGTCGGCCCGCGGGGCAGGGTTCTGGACTTTGTGATGAACGATAAGTGCGCCGCCGGCACGGGCCGTTTTCTGGAGGTCATGGCCAGGGCACTCGAGGTGTCCCTGGACGAGTTCGGGCCGCTGTCGCTCCAGGCCCGGGCGCCGGCGGAGGTCAGCAACACCTGCACGGTGTTCGCCGAATCCGAGGTCATCTCGCTGCGGGCCTCGCGGCGACCCAAGGAAGACATCATCGCCGGCATCCACAAGGCCATGGCCCGCCGCATCGCCGGCCTGGCCCGGCGAGTGGAACTCGGCTCGCCCATCGTGATGACCGGCGGCGCGGCCAGGAACATCGGGTTGGTGCGGGCGATAGAGACCGAACTGGCTGTCGAACTCGTCGTCCCCGAACTCGCGCCCTACGCCGGCGCGCTGGGCGCGGCCCTGCTGGCCATGGAGAAGGCGTGAGGGCCCGGGCGCGCCGCCCGCGGCTCTTCCTCGTGGCCGGCCTCGTTGTGGCCGTTCTCGCCATCGTGACGGCCGGAGTCTCTTTTCGCCTCTACCTCCTCGATGCCGAGGCGAGGCGCATCACCGCCGTCCGCTTCCCCGGGGGCGAGGCCGCCGTGGAGGTCGCCGTCAGCGCGGCCGAGCGCCAAACCGGTCTGGCCGGCCGGGAAGGTCTCCGGCCCGATTCCGGCATGCTCTTCGCCTACCGGGACACCGGCCCCCGCCGGTTCACTATGGTCGGCATGCGGTTCCCTCTCGACATCATCACCATCTCCGGCGGCGGCGAGGTCACCGGCGTCCAGACGCGCCGCCCGGGTGACGGCGCTTTCGACACTCCTTCCGCCCGCTACGTCCTTGAGGTCGCGGCGGGCTGGGCCGCCTCTCACGGTGTCATCCCCGGCCTGCCCTCAGTCCTCATCTACCGGAACGCGGAAGGCGGGTCGCCTTGAGCCGCGGCCGGAACACCTACCAAACGGCAGGAAGAATCGCCCCCTCGCTAGAACAGGCTTGGGACCTGGGCCATCCGGGGCTGGCGGCAATCTTCGCGGGGCGGTGAGTCAATCAATTGGACTACGACGGCAAGGCCATGGAGAAATTCTTCAACCCAGACTCGGTGGTTATCGTCGGTGTCTCGCGCCTGACCGGACCGGGCGCCTTCAATATCCTCGAGAACATGCTCGCCTATGGCTACAAGGGCCGCATCTATGCCGTCAACCCGAGGGCCACGGAAATCCTCGGCGTGAAGTGCTACGCCCGGGCCCTGGACCTTCCTGAGGTTCCCGACCTGGCCGTCATCACCGTGCCGCGCGAGATACTGCCCCAGGTCATCGCCGATTGCTGCGAGCGCGGCATCCGGCTCTTCACCTTGATCCCGCAGGGACTGGCCGAGGCCGACGCCCACGGCGCCTCCATCCAGGACGAGTTCATGCGTATCGTGCGGGAACACGGGGCTCGCGTCGTCGGGCCGAACACGCTCGGCACGGTCAACGCCTTCGACGGGTTCATGTCTTCCTTCATGCCCATTGAGAAGCGGCAGCCCCCGCTCGGCTCGGCCATCATCTGCCAGACCGGGCTGTTCCTGGCCACCGACCTCGGGCCGACGAGCGGTCTCGGCAAGGGTATCGACGTGGGGAACCAGGTCGACATCGGTTTCCCGGACGCCCTCCGCTACTTCGGGGAGGACCCGCGTATCAGCGTGGTGGCCATGCACATGGAGGGGCTCCGGCCCGGCGAAGGCCGGCTCTTCCTCGACGTGGCCCGCCGGGCGGTCCAGGAGAAGCCTCTCCTCGTCTACAAGACCGCCCGGAGCGCGGCGGGGGCGAAGACCGCCGGCTCCCACAGCGGTTCTCTGGCCGGCGCCCAAGCGGTGTACGAGGCGGCGTTCGAGGACGCCGGCATCATCAGCCTGGAAGACGTGGAGGACCTCGACGACGCGGTCAAGGCCTTCCTCTTCCTCTCGCCGATGCGGGGGCGGCGGGTGGCCATCGTGACCGTGACCGGCGGCGGGGGCATCATGGCCGCCGACGCCTGCGAGAGGTACGGGCTCGAACTGGCGGCCCTCACGCCCGAAACGCTGAAGGCCCTCCAGGACATCTACCCGTCGTGGATGGACGTCGGGAACCCGCTGGACGTCTGGCCGGCGGCCATCGGTAAGGACTACCTGCCTGTCTTCATCCAGTGCTTTGACATTGTGGCCGAGGACCCGAACGTCGACGGCGTCGTGTGCGTCGGCGGGACCTTCGGTGACGGCACGGTTGACCTGAGCGATTTCCTGGTGGCCTCGGCCCTGCGCCGGGCCAAACCTATCGCCTGGTGGATCCACGGCCGGCGGTCGTTCCCGCTGGCCCAGAAGGCCGAGGCCTCTCGCAAGGTCGCCGTGTACCCCTCCGCCGACCGGGCCGTGCGGGCCCTGACGCGCCTGTCCGGGTACTACGCGGACATCCGGGGACGGGTGGCCGAACCGGCGAGTCGTCCGGCGGGCCTGCCGGAGGCGCCGAAACCGGCGGCCGG
>CALMHV010000301.1 GCA_937863905.1 uncultured Bacillota bacterium | reverse complement strand
CCCGACCTCTCCATCTGGGCCGATTCCGTGGCGAGAGTCCGCCGCGTCGAGTGCCCGGACAGCGTCGAGGAGTTCGTGGCCTCGCTTTACGTAGACTTCGGCCTGGAGAGCCTGCGGGGTGTGGAAGCCATCCACCACGGCGCCAGGATGAACTGCGTGTTGGAGGGCCGCGCGACGGTGACGTTTTCCGACGTGGCCGCTGTGGCGTCCGGGGCCCTGCAGCACCGTCTCGATATCTCGACCTTCGCCCGGGTCATGGACCATCTCGGCCAGAAGGCCAGGGCCGAGAGTCCGCACGAGGCGGCGGCCGCCGTCCGGACCGAACCCGGCGAAGCCGGCGACGGGGCGGTACCGCCCTCGCCGGATAGCCTCCAGCCCTCCGCGACAGCCTTCGACGGACAGCCCCCCGCGCCGGAGCCGGCGGCCATCTCAGGTAGCGGCCCAGCCACTTCCGGGAGCGGCTCAGCCCAGGAGAGCAGCCATCTCGGGGGTAAAGGCCGGAGCGCGGGGGTCGGGCGGTCCTTCTGGTCTCTCTTCGGCTGGCCCGGGGTCCGCGGCCCGGACCCGGGGCTCGGGGTCGACGGGTCGGGGGGAACAGACGGCGCGACGCGGCCCGGACGCTCCGGGCAGGGAGGGTTTGGCCTGCCCGGCCGGCGCGGCGACGTTGACGGGGCGCCCGACGCCCCTCCCGTGGCCCCGCTCCGACCGGCGCGGCCGCTGGCCGAGATCCTGCGGGAACTCGAACTCGGCGTCCTGGACCCACCGGGTCCGCGCGCGCCTTGAAGTCCCACCCGGCCGCCCTTCGCCTCGTTGCCGAACTCGGGCGTCACCTGGAACGCGGCGAGGGGTACCGGTTCGGCGAGAGCACCGTCGTGTCCAGGCACGTTCATCTCCTCTCGAGCCTCCGTCCGGGCGACGTGGACGTCGTCAGCGATTCCGACGCCGGCCAGGTCTTCTACCGCCGACGCCGCGAAGGCCAGGTGCTGCATCTTGACCTCTTCCATGAGGTGGCGCCGGTCGACCACCGGCCGGTAGCCCGATGCGTGGCCGCCGCGGCCAACCGCTTCGCGCGCGACTTCCACCGACCCGGGGCCAGCGCGGCCGACGCCGCCGGGGCCACTCTCGGGACACGCCGCCTTTCCGACTACATCGACGTCCAGACGGCTACGGGAGGCGGCCGGGCCACCGGAGGTCTCGCCTATGGCCAGGGCGAGACGCTCCGTCGGGCCCACCTTACCCACGTCCATCTGGCCCTGCTGGCTTCGGTGCGGGACCACGGGGTCGTCCCGTATCTCATCATGGCCGTGGAGGAGGAGGTCAGGCGCCAGGGGTACGAGATACGACGCGTCGAGCGCTTGAACAGCCTCGCCGCCCAGGAGGGCGGTCAGACGATGGACCTCTCGGACTACGCTTCGTTCTCAGACTCTCTTCTTCGCGAGCCCCGGCGCGACTGGACCGCACCGCCAGACCCCGTGGTGTCTCCCGGCCCCGGCTACCTGCGAGGCATCCTCGATCTGGCCGACGAGTTCGGGGGCATCGACGAACTGCGCGAGGTCCTCGAGAGTCTCCGGGACGGACCCTCGTGGGCGCAACTCCACCGGAAGCTGCGGAGTCGCGTCCCCCTGAACCAGGTCCTGGGGAGGCTGGAGTGGGAGGGGCTGCTCGCGGGAGAGCGGGGCCGCTACTCCCTGACCGCCGACGGGCGAGGTCTCCGAGACTACCTGGAGAGCCACCGCCGCGAGATCGAACTTCGCTTCAGGCTGACCCTGAGGAAGTTGCCCTTCTGCGGCGCCCCGGGGCGGAAGCCGGCCGTGCCGATGACCGGTACCCGGTCTAGGGGGCAGGGCGGCCTGTCCTACCGCCAGGTCGAGCGGGCGGGGGCCGGCGGGTGGGTCGGGGCCTTGGCCGTGCCCGAGACAGTGACCCAGGCCGTGGTCCGGGGGCTGGTGGAGAGGGCCGGCGCTCCTGGGCCAGGCGCCGGGTCCGGACCGGTCGTCTTCAGCCTGCGGCGCGAGGACATCGTGGTCTACCGCCGGCGCGGGCTCGGGCCCCTGGATGTCTGCCTGGTCATCGATGCCAGCGCCAGCATGGCCGGGCCCCGCATGCGGGCGGCCAAGTACCTGGCCCAGCACCTGCTCCTCTCGACCCGGGACCGGGTGGCGGTCGTGGTCTTCCAGGAGCGAGAGGCGGGCCTCTACGTCCCCTTTACGCGGAACTTCGAAGCCGTGCAGCGGGGGCTCGCCCGCATCCGACCCCTCGGTCTCACGCCCCTGGCCGAAGGCCTCGTGCAGGCGGCCACCTACGTCCGGCGGGAGCGGGTCCGCGACCCGCTGCTCCTGCTCATCACGGACGGCATTCCGACCGTTCCGCGCTGGACGATGAACCCCATCGCCGACGCGCTTGCCGCCGCCCGGGCCCTGGCCAGGGACAGAATCCGCTTCAGTTGCGTCGGGCTTGAGCCCAACCTCGACTTCCTCCGCGACCTGGCTGCCGGGGCCCGGGGCACGTTGCACGTGGTCGAGGAACTGGACCAGGCCCTCCTCTCCGAGATCGCCCACAGCGAGCGGAGGCGGGTGAGGCTCTAGGCGAGGAGCCCGCTTCCAGACCGGGAGGATTCTCCCCCGGGGGCAAGAAACGACAACCCTTGGAGGTGACGGCCGTGTTCGCGCTTGCCGCTCTGCTCGTGGTGCTCGGGGTCGTGGCCGTCTTCGCAAGCCAGAACGCTCACTTTGTGGCGATGAGGTTCCTGGGCTGGCAGTTCAGCTGGCCGCTGGCGGGCATCGTGCTGGTGACCCTGGTGGCCGGGGCCCTGGCCGCGTTCCTGGTGAGCTTGTTCCGTCAGGTCCGCCTGGGCCTGAGGATTCACGACACCTCCGGCCGGCTTCGCAAGGCCGAGAAGGAACTGGAGACAGCCAAAGTCGACCTCGACAAGACCAGAGCCGATCTCGCCCTCGCCCGGCGCGAGCTGGAGGAAGCTCGCCGCCCGAGGGCGCCCGGTCCGTCCGCCTCGCCCGCACCGGAAGCCGGGGGAGCCTCCCCGGGGCCGAACCTGTCGAGGGGAGGCGGCCCAAGCGGCTCGGGGCCCCGCCGGGGCTAGGACCTGGCGGGTCTTGAGCCCGGCTTCCGAGGTCGTCTCCGCTCTTTCCTCCGAGTTGGGTGTTTCCCGCTTGCTGGCGACCGTTCTCGCCAACCGACTGGCTAGCCGAGGTATCGAGACTCCGGCTCCGGCGCTGGCGGAAGCGGAGGCCTTCCTGCATCGCAGGCCCGCGGGGTCCACGGACCCCTTCCTCCTGGACGGCATGGACCGGGCGGTCACGCGCGTCCTGGAAGCCATCGAGTCCAGGCAGCGCATCGTTGTTTTCGGCGACTACGACGCCGATGGCCTGACGGCGACGGCCGTGCTCCTCACGGCTTTGCGCGAGAGAGGGGCTACGGCCTCGGCCTACATCCCCGCCCGGGCGACCGAGGGCTACGGCCTGAACCCCGGCGCCATCCGGCAGATACATGACGAGGGCGCCGACCTCGTCATCACCGTGGACTGCGGCGTGACCGCTCTCCCCGAGGCGGCCCTGGCCCGCTCGCTAGGTCTCGACCTAGTCATCACCGACCACCACGAGCCCGGCACCGAGCTTCCCCAGGCCGTCGCCGTCGTGAACCCGAGGCGCCCCGGCAGCGAGTATCCGTTCTCAGAATTGGCCGGTGTCGGCGTGGCCTACAAGCTGGTGCAGGCCATCGAGCAGGTCGAGGGTCTGCGGCGGGGGCCGCTCTTCGCCGCCGCTGCCGGCGCCTCGAGCGAAAGGCTGCTCGACCTTGTGGCCTTAGGCACCGTCTGCGATGTCGTGCCCCTGGTCGGCGAGAACCGCCAGTTCGTCAGCCGGGGCCTCCGTCTCTTCAATCCCCCGGGCCGGACGGGTCTCGCCGCCCTGGCCCGGGTCGCCCGCCTCGAAGGCAAAGCGCTCACCGCCTACCACCTGGCTTTCCAGTTCGGGCCGCGGCTGAACGCCGCCGGACGCCTGGGCGACGCCGAGGCGTCCCTGCGTCTCCTCCTCACGGCGGAGGCCGGGGAGGCCGAAGCGATAGCGGCTGCCCTCGACCAGGGCAACCGGGAGCGGCAGGTCCTCGAGGGGCGCATCTTCGAGGAGGCCGCGGAGCGCGTCACCGCCGGCGACCTCGACGCGGAGAGAGCCATCGTCCTGGCCGGGGAGGGCTGGCACGAGGGTGTCATCGGCATCGTGGCTTCGCGGTTGGTGGAACGTTTCGCCCGACCGGCTTTGCTCGTGGCGGTGGGCGGCGGTTCCGGCCGGGGCAGCGGGCGGAGCATCGGCTGCTTTGACTTGGTGGGGGCTCTGGACGAGTGCTCGCGCTGGCTCGACCGCCACGGCGGGCACCGCATGGCGGCCGGGTTCGAGATCCGGGAGGAGGCCATCGAGGCCTTCTCGCGCGACTTCCTGGAACTCGCTCGCCGCCGGCTCGCCAGGGAGGACCTGGTGCACGAACTGCGTATCGACGCCTGCGTCGAGCCCGCCGAGCTTCTCGGGGAAGATGGCCGGGGGAACGGCCCGGGCCTGCTCGACGAACTGGGGCGCCTCGAGCCCTACGGCACCGGGAACCCCGAGCCGGTCTTCGCCCTGTCCCGCGTCGCCTTCGCCTCCGCGCGAACGGTGGGGGAGGGCGGCCGGCATCTGAAGGCGACCCTGCGCGCGGGCGGCCGGACGATGGACGCCATCGGCTTCGGGATGGGCGGGCTCGCCGGCCAGTTGGCGGCGGGGTCGGGCACCGGCGCCGCGGACGCCGGCCTCTACGACATCGCCTTCCGTCCGGAGATGAACGAGTGGCAAGGCCTGCGCCGTATGGAACTGAAGCTCGTGGACGTGCGAGCAGCAGGCCTGGAGCCTGTCTTTGCGAAATAGACCACTCTTGGTGGTGCGAGTGGAGGGGACACGATGCTTTCCGTCGACGAACTCAAGGCCCGCATCCGGATAGTCCCGGACTGGCCCAAGCCGGGCATCAGCTTCAAGGATATCACGACCCTGCTCCGGGACGGAGCGGCCTGGCGCTCGGCCATCGACCAGATGGCCGCCCTGTGCCGGCCGCTGCGGCCGGACGTCATCGTGGCTCCTGAGGCTCGGGGGTTCATCGTCGGCTCCGCCCTGGCCTACGCTCTGGGCGCTGGTTGCGTGCCCGTCCGTAAGCGGGGCAAGCTGCCCGCCGAGACTCTCCGCGGCGAGTACCTCCTGGAGTACGGGGCCGACGTGCTGGAGATCCACCGCGACGCTTTCAAGCCGGGTTCGCGTGTGCTCGTCGTGGACGACGTCTTGGCCACCGGGGGCACCGTCACCGCGACCATCGACCTTGTCTCCCAACTCGGCGGGAACGTGGTCGGAGTGGGTTTGCTGATAGAACTCACCTACATCCCGGGCCGGGAGAGCCTCAAGGGCTACGAGGTCGTCTCGCTCATCAAGTACTAGCCGGCCGCCGAGAGGCGGGCGGCCGGGGCGGGCAAGATGGAGTGGGGAGTCGAGTCTTGTCTGACCTGGAGACCCTCAAGCAGAGAATCCAGAGCTACGCGCCAGGCTCGGACGTGACCCTGATCGATCGGGCCTGCGCCTTCGCCGCGCGCGCCCACGAAGGGCAGCGGCGTCTGTCCGGAGACTCCTACATCACCCACCCGCTGGCCGTCGGGCACATCCTGGCCGACCTTGAGCTCGACGTCACGACCATCGGCGCCAGCCTCCTCCACGACGTGGTCGAGGACACCGGGGTGAGCCTCGGCGACCTCGAGAAGGAGTTCGGCCGCGACGTGGCCATGCTCGTGGACGGGGTCACCAAGCTCACGCGCCTCGAGTACCACTCCCGCGAGGAAGAGCAGGTCGAGAACCTCCGCAAGATGTTCCTGGCCATGTCCCAGGACATCCGCGTCCTGATGATCCGCCTGGCCGACCGGCTCCACAACATGCGCACCCTGGCCTTCCTGCCGCCGGACCGCCAGAAGACGTGCGCCCAGGAGACCCTGGACATCTTCGCGCCCCTGGCCCACCGGCTCGGGACCTTCCGAATGAAGATGGAACTCGAGGACCTGGCCCTCCGCTACCTCGAGCCGGAGCGCTACCGCGAACTCGTGACCATGGTCGCCCGGAAGCGGGCCGAGCGCGAGCAGCTCACCCAGGAGATTATCGACATCCTGAAGGCGAAGCTCGGCGAGGCGGGCATCAAGGCCGACATCTCCGGCCGGGCCAAACACTTCTACAGCATCTATCGCAAGATCTACGTCCAGGGGCGGAGTTTCGCCGATGTCTACGACCTCACGGCCATCCGCATCATCGTCGATACCGTGAGCGAGTGCTACGCGGCGGTGGGCATCGTCCACTCCCTCTGGAAACCCATTCCGGGACGGGTCAAGGACTTCATCGCCATGCCCAAGCCCAACATGTACCAATCCCTGCACACGACCGTCCTGGCCCCGACCGGCGAGCCGTTCGAGATTCAGATCCGCACCTGGGACATGCACCAGACGGCCGAGTACGGCATCGCCGCCCACTGGCGGTACAAGGAGGGCGGAGCGCCCGACCCGGGCTTCGAGAAGAAGCTCTCGTGGCTGCGGCAGATGATGGAATGGCAGCGCGACATGCCGGACTCTCAGGACTTCATGGAGAGCCTCAAGGTCGACCTCTTCGCGGACGAGGTCTTCGTCTTCACGCCCAAGGGTGACGTCATCGAGCTTCCGGCGGGGGCCACCCCCATCGACTTCGCCTACCGCGTCCACACCGACGTCGGACACCGCTGCATCGGGGCCAAAGTCAACGGGAGGATGCTGCCTTTAGACACGGCCCTGCAGAACGGAGACATCGTCCAGGTCCTGACCTCCAAGCAGATAGGCGGTCCGAGCTGGGACTGGCTGACCATGGTCAAGACCACGGCCGCCAAGCAGAAGATCCGCCAGTGGTTCAAGCGCGAGAGGCGCGACGAGCACATCACCCGCGGCCGGGAACTCATCGAGAAGGAGGTCCGCCGGCGCGGCCTGGACCGGGAGGAGGTCCTTCGCGACGACTGGCTCGACACGGTGGCGAAGCGGTTCAGCCTGGCGTCGGCGGAGGAGCTCTACGCGGGTATCGGCTACGGGGGCATCACGGTCCAGTACGTGGTCCAGAAGCTGGCGGAGGAGCTGGAGCGCGAGCGCCGGAAGGCCACCCTCTTGGACCTGGAACGGCTCCAGAAGGACCTCAAGCCGCCGACGGTCCCGGCCTACGGGCGTCCGGTGGAGGGCGTGCGGGTGCGGGGCGTGGACAACGTCCTCCTCCGCTTCTCACGGTGCTGCAATCCCCTGCCGGGCGACGCCATCGTGGGCTACGTCACCCGGGGGCGGGGAGTGTCGGTGCACCGCGTCAACTGCCCGAACGTGAAGCACCTGTCCGGTGAGAAGGAGCGCCTCATCGAGGTGGCCTGGGACAAGGACGCGCCCCAGATCTTCCAGACCTCTTTAGTCATCAGCGCTTTCGACCGGCCGGGCCTCCTCTCCGACGTGGTGAACACGGTGGCCGAGACCAGGACGAACCTGAGCTACGTGAACGCTCGGGCCGGGAAGTCCAGGACGGCCAGTATCGACCTCGTGCTCGAGATATCGAGCCTGGAGCAACTGAGGCGCATCCAGGAGAAGATAGCCAAGATACGGGATGTCTACAGCGTGACGCGGACATCGGGCGGCCCGGGCGGGCAGCGGTAGGCCGGGGGGCCGTGGCCAGGCGGAGGGGGCGGGCGGGTGCGAGCCGTGGTGCAGCGCTGCAGCCGGGCGAAGGTGACTGTCGACGGCCGCGTGACCGGGGAGATAGGTCCGGGGCTGGTCGTCCTCCTCGGGGTCGGACAGGGCGACACGGAGGCCGACTCCGCCTACCTGGCCGAGAAGACGGCCTACCTCCGGGTCTTCGCCGACGCCGACGGGAAGATGAACCTCTCGGTGTTCGAGGCCGCCGCCACGGGGCCGGAGGCCGCCACGGGGCTGGAGGCGCCGCGGGGGGGCGAGGCGCCGCGACGGGCCGAGGCCATCGTCGTGTCCCAGTTCACGCTCTACGGGGACTGCCGCCGGGGCCGCCGCCCCTCCTACAGCGACGCCGCCCCGCCGGAGGAGGCCGAGCGCCTCTACCGGGAGTATGTCCGGGCCCTTGAGGGCCACGGGCTCCGCGTGGCCACCGGGGAGTTCCAGGCCATGATGGATGTCGAGTTGGTCAACGACGGTCCGGTGACCATCCTCCTGGACAGCCGGAAGGTGTTCTAACCGCCGGACCCGCCACCGCGTTCTCCCCGCGGCAGCCTCCGGTGGGCTCGGGTAGGTTACACAGCGGCGAGGAGTCTTGTGCTAAAATGACGGTTGCCTACTTGCGCCAATAACCTCGGAGGTGCGGACCCCATTGGCCGTCAGCCTGCCCGAACTCGCTCACTACGCCGGCTATTTCTTTGACACGCGCATCCTCGGCAAACGGAAGCCGCTCGTCGGGGGCATCAACATCACGTCCTACTGCAACCTGACCTGCAAACACTGCCCGTACGCCAACCCGGACTTCCTGCCGCGCGAGCACTTGCCGCTGGTCAAGGTGCGGGCCATGTGGGAGCGGTTCCTGGACAGCGGGGTTCGCATCCTCTTCATGCAGGGCGGCGAGCCGGTCATGTGGCGCGACGCCGAGGCGGGCTGGGATTTTGACCGGCTCGTCGATGAGGCCAAGCGGCATTTCTTCAAGGTCGCCTGTGTGACCAACGCCATCTTGCCCATCACCAACCGCTGTGACCTCGTCTGGATCAGCGTCGACGGCTCGCCCAAGTACCACGAGGCGGTTCGCGGCGAGGGCAGCTACGAGACGATGGTCCGCAACATCGCCGAGAGCCGGAACCCGAACCTCCACGCCAACGTGACCCTCTCCAAGATCAATGTCGCCGACATCGAGGACAACGTGGCGAACATCGCCCGGCAGATGCCTCGCCTCAAGGCCATCTCGTTCAACTTCCAGATCCCCTATCCCGGAGTGGAGGAGCACGCCCTGAGCTTCGAGGAGCGGGCCGAGGCCGTCGACCGCATCGTGGCCCTCAAGAAGAAGGGGCATCGGATCCTCAACTCGGCGGGCGCTCTCCGGCTGATGCTGAAGCCGGGCTGGAACCGGACCCACTGGCTCGTGCAGCTCGGGCACCCGGACGGAACGCTTGTGGACGGCTGTGGGGTTCGTCTCATCGCCCCCGAGGTCTGCGAGAAGTGCGGCTACGGCGTGATGGCCGAGGTGCAGGCTATCTACCAGGGCAAGCCTTCGAGCATCCTGGCGGGGTTCAAGTTGTTCAGGGTGATCTGATGCCGAGCTACAAGGAAGCCTATCGTATCAGCCAGATAGAGGCCATGCGGGCCAGGCAGGAGCGGGTCGACCGCCTCGACCCCGACTCCTTCGGGGCCTACTACGAGATTCTGGTGGCCAGATTCATCGTCCTGGCGGCCCTCCTCCCCTTCCTCCTGGGCAACTTCCTGGCCTACCTGGCTACCGGGCGCCTCAACCTCTGGGTCCTGGGGCTCGGCTCGGTCGTGGTCTTTATGGTCATGGGGGCGGTCAACGCCGGCAACACCTACTACGACTTCGAGACCGACGTCCAGAACAAGGAGTTCAGCGTCTACTCCGGCGGCATCCGGGTCCTGGTGGAGAAGAAGATATCCCAGCGGAAGCGGGCCCTCTGGTTCGCCATCGGCGTTCTGGTCGTGGCCCTGCCCATCGGGCTCCTCCTCCCGTTCTACTTCCACACCGGCCCCTGGACCATCCCGCTCGGCCTCTTCGGGGCTTTGGGCGGCTGGTTCTACACCGGCTGGCCGCTCAAGCTGGTCTACCGCGGCCTCGGCGAACTCGTGGTCGCCATCTGCGGGGGCATGCTCACCGTCGTCGCCGGGTACTACCTCCAGGCCGGGCGGTTCGACCCCGTCCTCATCCCGGTCGCCGGCGCCCTGGGCTTCAGCATCCTCAACGTCATCTTCATCAACGAGTTCGCTGACGCGCCCTCGGACGCGCGGTCGGGAAAGAAGACCTTCGTCGTGCGCTTCGGCCGGGACGCGACGGCCCGGGCCTACCTCTTCGACCTGGCGGTGGCTCTCGCGTTCGTGGCGGCGGCGCCCTTGTTCGGGGTGCCGTGGTGGGTGAGCGTCGTCACCCTGGCCGCCGTGGCCGGGCTCGTGCGCGACAACGTGGGGCGCATCCGGGCCAAGACCTACACCGGCGAAGGCATCAACGACCTCACCTGGGACACGTTCCGCATCCACCTGAACCTGGAGGCGATACCGGCCATCCTGCTGCTGGGGGCCGGGCTGGTGAAGTGGCTGCTCTAGCCGAGCGAGGGGGAGTCTGGCGTGACCGGCAGCGGGACCGAGCCTGAGATCCGGGTCATGGAAGTCGGGCCTTTCGGGGCCAACTGCTATCTCGTGACCGATTCCGCCACGCGGGAGACGGTGGTCATCGACCCCGGGGCGGAAGGCAAGAGCATCCTGAAGATCATCGGCGAGGCCGGGCTCAAGGTGGTCGCCATCGTCAACACCCATGGCCACATCGACCACGTCGGGGCCGACAGCGCCGTGCGCGAGGCCACCGGGGCGCCTGTCCTCATCCACCCGGCCGACGCCGAGATGCTCCGAAGCCCGATGCTCAACCTCTCGGCGCTGCTCCCGGCGGGCGAGGGCGGGCGGCTGGAGCCGGACCGGGAACTGGCCGAGGGCGACCGCGTGGCCTTCGGCGGGTTGTCCCTTGAGGTCCGGCACACGCCCGGCCACAGCCCGGGCGGCATCAGCCTCGTCCTCGGGCGTGAGCCCGAACTCCCGTCCATTTGTTTCTCCGGCGACACGCTCTTTGCCGGCTCCATCGGCCGCACCGACTTCCCGGGCGGCGACTGGGACACCCTCGAAGCTTCCATCCGTAACGTCATCTACGCCCTGCCGGAGCGGACCGTCGTCCTCTCGGGCCACGGCCCGGACACGACCGTGGGCCGGGAGAAGAAGGGGAATGCGTTCGTGAAGG
>CALMHV010000300.1 GCA_937863905.1 uncultured Bacillota bacterium | reverse complement strand
GAAAGCCGTGTCTTCCTTGACAGTAAACGGCGGCCCGTGCTAGATTAGATTGTTCATATCAGCCCGGTTCGCGCCGGATCCTGGTGCACCGGGCTCGTTTTTCCGGAGGTCGGACGCGTGTACGCGATAATCGTGACAGGCGGCAAGCAGCACAAGGTTTCCAAGGGCGAAGTCATCGACGTTGAGCGTCTGCCAGGTAAGGAAGGCGACGCTGTGGTCTTCGACCGCGTCCTGGCCGTCCGGAAGGACGACGGGGAGTTTCGCGTCGGCGACCCGGTTGTGAAGGGCGCCCAGGCCACGGGAAAGATTTTGGCCGAGTTTAAGGCCAAGAAAATCATCGTCTTCAAGTACAAGAGCAAGGCCAACTACCGCAAGAAGCGCGGTCACCGTCAAATCCAGACGAAGGTCCTTATCGAGGACATCGTTGCGGGCGAGTAGCCGGGCGGTTCTCCGGCGAGGCCAGGAGGTGTCGGTTTGGCTCACAAAAAGGGCGTAGGCAGTTCCAGGAACGGACGCGACAGCCACAGCCAGCGGCTGGGTGTGAAGCGTCACGACGGCCAGCTCGTCACGGCGGGCAGCATCATCATCCGCCAGCGGGGCACCAAGGTCATGCCCGGGACGAACGTCGGCCGCGGTAGCGATGATACGTTGTTTGCCATGGTCGACGGCTTCGTGGCCTTCCAGCGTTGCGGCAAGAACAAGAAGCGCGCCGTGGTGCACGAACTGGCCCTGGATAGCGGCGGCGGCAAGTAGGTTCGCCGCGTGGGGTTTTGGTGGAGAAGTTTCGGGGAGCCCAGCCCGGGCTCCCTTGTTGTTTTTCGAGCCGGTCCTCCCCGGGGGCCGTGGCGGGCTGGCGGCGGGAAGGAAACGACCGCGGAAGCCACGAAAAGGGTATCGTTTCCATGCGGGCCAAGCGAGGAGCGCGCCAATGGATTGGTACGTCGCCCCAGCGCCACCCCCTCTCGAGATATCTGGGGCGGCCCTCGTCGGCCTCGTCGGGCGCATGCGGCACGCTTTCCTCAACGACCTGCAGGTCTTCGCCGGTTGGCTGCAACTCGGCCGGCCGACCTCGGCCGTCGAATACGTCGGACGCGTGCAATCAAGACTATCCCAGGACAGCCGGCTCTGCCTCGCCGGGGACGCCGATCTTGAGGCCGCCCTGCTTCTGGTCGGGGTCGAGGCGGAGAAGCGGGGAGTCCCGCTCTCGTTCTCGGTCGCCGGCGTTCCCAGCCCCACCTACATCTCGACCGAGGCGCAGGCTGACGCTGCCGCCGCTCTTGACGGGCCAGGCTGGGGCCCGGGACCGGGCTTCGCCCCGGGTGTCCTGGCGCTCCTCCGGGCGATGGTCGAACGGGCGAGCGTCGCCGCGGCGAGTCTGGAGGTTTCGCTCGGAGCCGGTCCCTCCGGGGCGGCTGGGCGGGGCGCCCCGGCCAGCCAGATCGTCGTTCGGGTCACGGCGCCCAGGGCTCCGGGAGAGGCGATGGCCTCCTGGATCGGGCTGGAGGCCGAGGCCATGGCCGCTTGCGGCTTCGTCCCGGCGCGGGGCCCGGGCGGGGACATCGGACTGGAGTGGCGACTGGGGTCGCCGATGTGGTCCACGG
This sequence comes from uncultured Bacillota bacterium, assembly GCA_937863905.1. Lineage (GTDB taxonomy): Bacteria > Bacillota > Sulfobacillia > UBA995 > UBA9673 > CALMHV01. Next base: position 2,135 of record CALMHV010000300.1, on the reverse strand, counting down.
TCCATCGTGTCGCCGAGTCCCGGCCTCTCACGGACGAGGCCGAGTTGATCATCTTGAGTCGGGGTGACCCTCTTGTTCGTTGATGAGGCAACAATCTACGTGAAGGCCGGGAACGGCGGCAATGGCCTGGTGACCTTCAGACGGGAGAAGTACGTCCCGCGTGGCGGCCCGAGCGGTGGCGACGGAGGCAACGGCGGGAGCGTTATCTTCCAGGTCCAACCCGGGCTCCGGACCCTCCTGGACTTCAGGTACAGACAGCGTTTTCTCGCTCGGAACGGAGAGCCCGGTGGCCCGTCCAACCGGGCCGGGAAGGCCAGCGAGGACCTGGTTGTGACTGTCCCGCAGGGGACCGTCATCTGGGACACTGAAGACGGCCGCCTCGTCGCCGACCTTGCCGGTGAGGAGCAGAGTGCGGTCGTGGCCCGCGGCGGCCGCGGCGGCCGCGGCAACGCGCGTTTCGCCACATCGACCGAGCGGGCGCCGACCTTCGCCGAGAAGGGTGAACCGGGCGAGGAGCGCTCGGTCCGCGTTGAACTGCGCCTTATCGCCGACGCCGGACTCATCGGCCTGCCCAACGCCGGGAAATCCACGTTCCTTTCGCGCGTCTCGGCGGCCCGGCCGAAGATAGCCGACTATCCGTTCACCACGCTCGAGCCGAACCTTGGCGTGGTGGGCATCCCGGGCCGCGAGGAGGCCGCCTTCGTTCTGGCCGACATCCCCGGGCTGATCAAGGGCGCCCACGCCGGGAGTGGTTTGGGCGACAAATTCCTCCGGCACATCGAACGCACGCGTGTCCTGGTCCATCTTGTCGACGTGGCGCCCCTGGACGGTTCCCCGGTCAGCGCCTACAAGGATATCCGACAGGAACTGGCTCTCTACGACCCCGCCTTGGCGGGGAAGCCGGAGATCGTCGTGGCGACGAAGATCGATCTCCCCGGAGCGGAGGACGGAGCCAAAGCCCTGGAGCGGCACCTCGGTGGCCCGGTGCTGAGAGCCTCTCCTCTCACGGGACAGGGGCTCACGACCGTGCTGCACGCCGTGGCCGATCTCCTGGCTACCGCCGGGCTGCCTGAGACGAGACCCGCCGGCGAGTGGCGGACGTCCGCGCGTGAGCCGGAGCCACCGCCCGTCGCGCCGGACTCCGTGTCCCTGTCGCCCAAGCGCTTGGCCGCGAGCAGGTTGGCGGCCAAGCGCGGGTTCGCGGTCGTCGTGGAGGACGGGGTCTTCGTGGTCCGGGGCCTGACCGCGGAGCGCACGGTGGTCATGACCGACCTGGAGAACCCGGCCGGCCTCCGCCACCTGCAGCATGTGCTGAAGCGTCGCGGTGTCGTCCGGGCCTTGCGGGAGGCTGGGGCGCGGACAGGCTCCCCGGTTCGCATCGGCGACTTTGAATTTGATTTTTTGGAATGAGCCCCCTGCGTCCCAGCTTCGCGTCATCCGGAGGATTCGCCACGGCCCCGGTGTATGTAACCCGCAGTCAGGACTCAAGGCGACATAAGGTGGTGCGACGTGGCTCGCGTCTCCGGCACGACCGGCCCCGGCCTGAAGGTGGGTCTGATGGGCGGGACGTTCGACCCGATCCACCTCGCCCACCTCGTCACGGCGGAGGCCGCTCTTGAGCAGTATCGGCTCGAACGGGTCATCTTCGTCCCGACCGGGTCTCCGCCGCACAAGAAGGACCAGCGCGTCACCGAGGCCGAGCACCGCCACAGCCTTGTCGTCCTGGCCACGGCGTCCCACCCGCGGTTTGAGGTCAGCCGGGTCGAGATAGACCGCCCCGGTCCGTCGTATACCGCGGACACGCTCGAGGAGATGCGGCGCCGGCTGCCGCAGGGGACGGAACTCTACTTCATCACCGGCGCCGACGCCATCATCGACGTGGGAACCTGGCGCGAGCCGGAACGACTGTTCGAGCTTTGCCGGTTCATCGCCGCGCCGCGGCCGGGTTGGTCGCAAGAGACGGCTCAAGCGGGGCTGCGTCGCCTGGAGGAGCGCTTCGGCTGCGAGATCCTCGAGATCCAGTCGCGGACGATGGACATCTCCTCGAGCGAGATACGGCGCCGCGTAGCTGCTGGGCAGTCGATAAGGTACCTTGTGCCCGAGGTCGTGGAGGCGTATATTCAGAAGCACGGACT
>CALMHV010000299.1 GCA_937863905.1 uncultured Bacillota bacterium | reverse complement strand
CGTGCCCGCATCCAGCCAGAGACTGGCCGCTGGTGTGGCGCTCCCGCCTCAGCCGGGGCCCTACACGATAAGGGCTGAGATGATCGCCCCCGGGCCGGACCGCCACAATCGCCTTGGCTCCGAGAGCGTCACCGTGAGCGTCTGGGCCGTGACCTCTCTCTCTCTGCACAAGGTGACGGGAAAGATGGGCAGCGAGGAGCTGCACGCGCTGCTCACCTACTTTGTCGGACCCGACGAATGGGAGCGGTTGAACGGCATGCCCTGCGTGATTACCTGGAACGACCGGCCGGTCGCCGAGGGAATCACCGTCAAGAATCCCGGCTCCGATGGCGAATTCGTGATCCTCGGTCGGGAACCCATGGGTCAAGGTGGGCTCCCCCCTTTCGACCCGGGAGAATACCAGGCCCGGTTCGATCCACCGGCTGGAGTCTGCTACCGTCCATCAGCCTCCGGTATGCTCAGAATCGGTCCGAGCCCAGGCGGCCTGTCCGGTCGACCTCTGCTCCTGGTCCTGGCCTTTCTCGGCCTGATGGGGGTGGCCGCGGGCTTCGGGGTGGCCGCTCTTCTCCGCCGCGCCGCGGCGACCCGCCGGCGCTCCGCCGGGCCCGGGTTCGCAGAGCCTGGCGCCGCGGCTGTCTTGCCTCCCGAAGTCATCCGCGCGCTAGCTCTCCGGGAGCAGCCCATCTACCTTTACGAATGGCTGGTGGCTGTGGTCCTGAACACGGTTCTCGCCCCCAATCCCACCTGGGGACAGTGGGCCTATTGGCGCAGGCTGTCCCGGGCGCTGCCGGAGGCCAAGGAACCCCTTCGGGACCTGCTGGTTCTTTATCAGGAAGCCAGGTACAGCGTTCACCCTATCGCCCACGATCAAGCCGAGAAGGCCTGGCAACTGGCTGGGAGCCTGGTAGCTCTGGTCTCTCCGGAAGGTGGTCTCGCCACATGAAGACCGCGGTGGGGAAGACGACGCGGGCAAAGCCGGTCTTGGCCGCGGTCGCCGCCCTGCTCCTGGCCCTGCTTTGGTGGAGCGCCCCGGCGGGAACCGCGCAGGCTTCTCAGGCGGTTGAGAACACCGATGACGGCTACTGGGAAGGGCTCGACCTCCTGGGTCAGGCTCTCAGGGAGGCGGGCTACTCCCTCACCCCCCTCGGTGCAATCCCGGACGCACCACTGGACGGTCCCCTTCTTCTCGGCGTGTCGCGGCCGGCGCCCGACCTTCTGAGAGGCCTTTGGCTGTACATCGGCAAGGGAGGTGCCGCCGTTCTGCCCCTGGAGGTGCCGGTCAACCTCCGCGACCCGTTGCTGGCCGCGGTCAACACCCTCTGTGGGGACAAGGTCGTCGACCCGGACCGAGCCTATCGAGACGACGCTTGCCTGCCGGTGGTGACTCTCTCCGTGTCCACCCTTGCGGGCGGAAGACCGCTGGAACTCGTTCTGAACCTCCCGACCGCCCTGACACTCCCCGACCTGGAAGGTGCGGAGGTCACGCCAATCCGCTACGGGCCTGCGGCCCACATCGTCGGCCAAGCCGTTCCCGAGGAGCCACTAGTCTGCGCGCTGATTCTGACCATGGCCCAGGGTCCGGGTCGGGCGGTCATCATCGCCGACTACAGCCTGATGACAAATCAGATGCTTCCGCTGGCCGATAACGAGAGCTTCGTCCTCGAAGTCTTGGCCTTCGTCGCCGGCCGTAAGCCGGACCCCGGCGACCCGGCCCCGCTCTACGTCCTGATCCCTCCGGGCGCCGTCTTCACGACCTCC
>CALMHV010000298.1 GCA_937863905.1 uncultured Bacillota bacterium | reverse complement strand
GAGATCGTCATCACCGAGGCCGACGTGAAGAACCTCATCCGGGCCAAGGGCGCGGTCTACGCGGGTATCCGGTCGCTCCTGGCCGCGGTGAACCTCGGGCTGGGCGACATCCACCGCATCTACATCGCCGGTGGGTTCGGCAACTACCTGAACGTGCGCGACGCCATCCGCATCGGGATGCTCCCCGATGTGGCGCCGTCGCGGTACCGGTTCGTCGGGAACACCTCAGCCAAGGGAGCGAGGGCGGCCCTCCTCTCGCGCAAGGCCTTCGAGGCCACGCGCGAGCTGGCGGCCATGATAACCTACCTCGAACTCTCGGCCGGACGCGGTTTCATGGAGGAGTTCGTGTCGGCCCTGTTCCTGCCGCACACGGACCTCACGCAGTTCCCGTCGGTTCCAGGCTAGAGCGCGGCCTGGGGCGACGCCGGCTCGACCGGCGCGCCAGGGGCGGCGAAGACACGAGGGGAGCGGAAGCGGTGCCCTACGTCGTGGCGGTAGCGGGCAAGGGCGGGACGGGCAAGACGACCCTCGCGGCGCTTCTCGTGCGGCATATCGGCGAGAAGCCCGGGCGGCACGCCGTCCTGGCCATTGACGCCGACCCCAACTCCAACCTCCACGAGGCCCTGGGCCTTGAGGTCGAGACGACCGTCGCCGACCTCCTCGAGGAGACCAAGGCCGAGCGTCCGCTGCCGGGCGGGATGACCAAGACGCAATTCATCCATTACAAACTTCAGTCCGCCCTGGTGGAGACGGAGAAGGTCGACCTCCTCTCGATGGGCACCCCGGAAGGACCGGGCTGCTACTGCTACCCGAACGACCTGCTCCGCGGTCACATGGCCGACCTGGCCGGGAACTACGAGTACCTCATCCTCGACAACGAGGCCGGTCTCGAGCACCTTTCCCGCCGGGTGGCCGAGGACGTCGACTACCTGCTCGTGGTGAGCGACGCCACGGCCCGCGGCCTCCGGTCGGCCGCCCGCGTGGGCGAGCTGGTGCGCGACCTCAAGACGAAGGTCGGCCGGATTGGCCTGGCCGTCACCAAGGTGCGCGGGAGCGGTGGAGCGGGCGGCGCCGGCGCGGCCGGCGCCCCGGACGAGCTGGCCGCCCTGGCCCCGGAAATCGCCAAGACCGGTCTGGAACTCGTCGGCACCGTTCCCTACGACGAGGACATCGTGCGTTTCGACCTGGAGGGGAAGCCGCTTGTCGCCCTGCCGGCGACGAGCCCGTCCGTCCAGGCCGTTTCGGAAATTGCCCGAAAAATAGGCCTGTAGGCAGGGCCGCCGCGGCCCCGGAGACGGGCCGCGAACAAAGACAGTCTTAGGGAGTGAGAAACCGGATGCCCGTGGACTTGATCAAGGAGCGTTACACAACCAAGGTCGGAGAAGTGGTCCTCGGGGCGACCAAGGCCGAGGGTGGAACGAGATCTCAGACCATCACCGTCGGCGGCGACTCGACCCTGCCCTTCCTGCACTTCGAGGGCGAAGTCCCGAACCGGCCGGTCATCGCCATGGAAGTCCAGAACATGGTCCCCGAATGGAGTCCGGAGGTCACCAAGAACTTCAAGGACGTCATCGGTGACCCCGCGGCGTGGGCGGCCAAGTGCGTCAAAGAGTACGGCGCCGACCTCATCTACCTCAAGCTCAACGGGGCCGACCCCGAGCGCGGCAACGCCAGTCCGGAGGATTGCGCCGAGACCGTGAAGAAGGTCTTAGGCGCGGTCGGCGTCCCGCTCATCGTCGTCGGCTGCGGCGTCGAGGAGAAGGACAACGAGGTCCTCCCGGCCGTGGCCGAGGCCGCCGCCGGCGAGAACCTCCTCCTGGGCGTGGCCAAGCAGGACAACTACAAGACCCTGACCGCCGCCTGCATGGTCCACAAGCACTGCATCATCGCCCAGTCGCCCATCGACATCAACATTGCCAAACAGCTCAACATCCTCATCTCGGAAATGAACCTTCCGATCTCGCGCATCGTTATCGACCCTTCGGTGGGCGCTTTGGGGTACGGCATCGAGTACACGTATTCCATCATGGAGCGCATACGGATCGGGGCCCTGACCGGCGACAAGATGCTTTCCATGCCCGTCATCTGCGCCATCGGCTACGAGGCCGCCCGGGCGAAGGAAGCCAACGCCGGCATCGACCAGTTCCCCGGCTGGGGCGAGCTCGCCGAACGCGCCCTGCTCTGGGAGGCCATGACCTCCGCCGCCTTCCTTCAGGCCGGCGGTCACATCTTCGTCCTGAGGCACCCGCGGTCGGTGGCCCTGGTCAAGCAGAGCATCGGCCAACTGATGATCAAGTAGGGTCGCCGGCGGCCGGGACGGCCGGCCCGGGGCAAGCGCCTCGGGGCCCGGAGCGGCCGAACGACGCGACCTTGAGGAGTAGAGGATTGGAGGTCTAGCGGAATGATCCTGATAGGTGAACGGATCAACGGCATGTTCCGGGATGTCGGCCGGGGCATCGGCGAGGGCGACAAGGCCCCCATTCACGAATGGGCGCTAAGGCAGGTCAAGGCCGGCGCCGACTATCTCGACCTCAACGTCGGGCCCGCGTCCGAGAACCCGGTCCAGGCCATGGCGTGGCTGGTGGACACGGTCCAGGAAGTCACCGACTGCCCGCTCTCCCTGGACTCGACCAACTACGACGCCATCGAGGCCGGTCTCAAGCGCTGCAAGCGGCCGGCCCTCATCAACTCGGTGCCCGCCGAGCGCGCCAAGCTCGAGCGGGTCCTCCCGATGGCCAAGCAGTACCGGGCCTCCATCATCGGCCTGGCCATGGATGCGAAGGGTATTCCGAAGGACGCCGACGGCCGGCTGGCCCTGGCCATGGAAATCCTCGCGGCGGCGATGGAGTTCGACATCCCGCCCGAAGACATCTTCATCGACCCGCTCATCCTCCCGGTGAACGTCGGCCAGGACCACGGGCCCGAGGCGCTGGAGACCATCCGGCAGGTCAAGCTCTTGTCGAACCCGGCGCCGAAGACCGTCGTCGGCCTGTCGAACATCTCCCAGAAGTGCGTCAACCGGCCCTTGGTCGACCGGACTTTCACGGCGATGGCCATGGCCTGCGGGTTGGAGGCGGCGATCATGAACGTCTGCGACGACGAACTCATCGCCACCGTGGCCACGGCCCGCATCATCCTGAACAAAGACATCTACTGCGACAGCTATTTGAAGGTGTACAAGGGGCGCGGCCTGTAGGGCGGTCGCTCGGCTCTGAGGCAACAGCGTCATGGCCGAGATCAGGAGGCCGCGCTGCCAAGCGGCGGGTGCGGCCTCTTGTCCCTCGAGGGAAGGGTGAGGTTCATGGGTTCAGGTGTCGAACTCTATCTGCCCGACGCCGGCGGGCGTCCGGCGGCCCTGACCCCCGGGTTTGTCCGGGAGGTCGAGGCCCAGGCCGGGCGCATGGTGAGCCGGTGCTACCAGTGTAAGAAATGCACGAGCGGTTGTCCGGTCAGCTCGGTCCTGGACTACCAGTGCCACGAGATAGTGCGCCTGGTCCAGCTGGGGGCCAAGGACGAGGCCCTTCGGTCGCAGGCCATCTGGCTCTGCGCGAGCTGCAAGACCTGCCGGGAACGGTGTCCGAACGACGTCGATCCGGCGCAGGTCATGGACACGCTTAAGATTTTGGCCGTGGCCTCCGGTACGCCCATTGGTCGGAAACGAGTGAAGGCTTTCCAGAAGGCCTTCCTGGCGACCGTGGCCGTACTCGGAAGAGCCCACGAGCTAGGGTCCATTGCGCTTTACGTGGCGGGGAACCCGAGTTCCCTGCCGGCCAACATGGGGCTGGGTCTCAAGATGTTCAGCCGCGGCAAGATGAAAATCATACCCGAGGGCGTCAAGGCCAAGGACGAGATCCGGGCCATCTTCCGCCGGGCGCGGGAACGGGCGCCCAAGGGAGGTGCCGGGAAATGACGACGCCCAGCGCGGTCGGGACGGTCGAGACAACGGTGGCCGCCAAGGCTCGCTATCTCTACTTCCCCGGCTGCTCTCTGCACAGCACGGCCGAGGAGTACAACGACTCGACCCAGGCGCTTCTGAAAGCCCTGGGTCTCGCCTTTGAGGAACTGGACGACTGGAACTGCTGCGGGGCCACGCCGGCCCACGCCACGAGTAGCTTCCTGGCCGAGGCCCTGCCGCTCCGCAACCTGGTCAACGCGGAGAAGCAGGTCGAAAAGTGGGGCGCGGCGGCGA
>CALMHV010000297.1 GCA_937863905.1 uncultured Bacillota bacterium | reverse complement strand
CCCGAGCATAGCCCTCGGCCCCGAGCGAACAATACCTTCCGACCTGCGCCCCGCTTTGTGGTGGGGTGCTCTCGTCGGGAGGCTCGACCGAACTGACCAGGCCGCTGAGCGTCGGCAACGGTAACCTCCTCGTCAACTTCGACGGCGACCTCGTCATGCGCGACTTCTACTACCCCTTTGTCGGCATGATGAACCACATCGAGGGTCGCCGAAACATGATGGGCTTCTGGGTCGACGGCCGGTTCAGTTGGCTCGACGAACCCGGCTGGGTCAAGGACCCGGGGTACCTGGAAGACGCTCTGGTCACCCTGAGCACGGCCGCCCACGAGGGGCTGGGGCTCTCCCTGGTCATCAATGACGCCGTCCACTACCGCAGCGACGTCTACCTAAAGCGCGTGGCCATCCGCAATGACCTCCTCCGGGCCCGGCGGGTTTCCATCTTCTTCGCCAATGACTTCAATATCGACGAATCAGACATTGGCGACACCGCGCTCTTCGACCCGGAACTCCGGGCCGTCTACCACTACAAGCGCACCCGCTGCTTCATCATCGACGGCCGCGCCGGGCCGGGAGCGGGGGACGGGGGGACCGGCGGCTCGGGCATCGCCCAGTTCTCCACGGGCCGGAAGCGTTTCGCGGGGGCCGAGGGCACCTGGCGGGATGCCGAGGACGGCAGGCTGGAGGGCCACCCCATTTCCCAGGGCTCGGTCGACAGCGCCATTTCCTTTGACCTGGAACTCGGGCCGGGGGAGGAGGACATCCTCTACTTCTGGATCGCGGCCGGTTCCAGCTTCGACAGCGCCCGCGCCGCCCACGGGCACGTCCTGCAGTCCGGTCCGGAGCGGTTCTTCATCGAGACCGCGTCCTTCTGGCGCCACTGGGTCGCCAGGTCCCAGGAGTGGGGCGGCGACCGCCCCGGGGGTAGGCTCGACTGCCTCCCCCGCGACCTGGCCCGGTTCTTCCGCCGCAGCCTCCTCGTCGTACGCTCGCAGACGGACAACCGCGGGGGCATCCTCGCCGCCAACGACACCGACATCCTGCGACACAACCGCGACCACTACAGCTACGTGTGGGCCCGCGACGGAGCGATGGCCGCGCACTCCCTGGACCTGGCCGGATACCACGCCCTCACGCGGCGCTTCTTCCGCTTCTGCCGGAGGGCCATCAGCCCCGAGGGCTTCCTGTGGCACAAGTACCATCCGGACGGTTCGGTGGGGTCGAGTGGGCATCCCTGGGTCCGCAAGGATGAGTACACCCTCCCCTTGCAGGAGGATGAGACGGCCACCGTCCTCTGGGCCTTGGGTCGCCACTACGCTCTCGACCATGACCTCGAGTTCATCGACACCGTCTACGATAGGCTGGTGGAGCCGGCGGCCGAGTTCCTCTGCGCCTACCGGGACCCGGCCACCGGATTGCCGCGCCCCAGCTACGACCTTTGGGAGGAGCGGCAGGGGGTGTTCACCTACACGGCGGCGTCCGTCTACGGCGGACTGGTCGCCTCCGCCACTCTGGGCGACCTCTTCGGGCACAAGTCTGCGCAGCGGTGGCGAGAAGCGGCGGAGGAGGTTCGGGCCGCTCTCCTTCGCCACCTCTACGACCAGACGCTGGGCCGCTTCATCCGAGGTCTCCAGGTCGGGCCGGCCGGGGGACTCCTCCCCGACCCCACGTTGGACGCGAGCCTGTACGGCGTGGCTCTCTTCGGCGTCTTGCCGGCCGGGGACGAACGGGTCGTCCGGACGATGAGGCAGGTGAGGGACCAGTTGTGGGTCCAGACGGAGGTCGGCGGGGTGGCCCGGTACACCGACGACCCTTACTTCCGGAAGAGTGACGACGTCGAGCGCGTCCCCGGCAACCCCTGGGTCGTCTGCAGCCTCTGGCTGGCCCGGTGGTACATAGAGATCGCTGAGACGGCTGAGGAACTGGCGGTGGCCCTGGCCATCCTCGAGTGGACCCGCACGCACGCCGTTCCCGGTGGGCACCTTCCCGAGCAATTCCATCCGTACACGGGGCGGCCGGTCTCGGTGGCGCCCCTCACGTGGTCGCACGCCGAGGTGGTGAGCGCGGTGCTGGAGTACGTGGGTGCCGTGGACAGGCTGGGACTGGCTATCCGGCTGCCGAACGGAGAGGGTGTCCCGCCGGGCCCCGTGCCGGGCCCAAGGACGGGACCCTCTCCGGGACCCGACGGGACGGATCGCTGATCTCAGCCGTGCAGGAGCGGGCTCACTTTCTTGTAGACGGCGAACGTGA
>CALMHV010000296.1 GCA_937863905.1 uncultured Bacillota bacterium | reverse complement strand
GCCTCCTTGTACTCGTCCAGAGGCGCTTGCCGGCCGATGACGACGCGCTGGGCCTGGGGCGAGCCGGCGCCGTGCATGGATTCGGCCAGGTAGGAGACGGCCCCGCGCCCGATGGTCAGGGTCTCGATGAGCCGCAGCACCCGCATCCTGTCCTCCGTGGCCACTCCCGGGACGCCCTTGAGGTACTTCCGGAGGTACTCCCCGGTCGCCGGGTTGGCCAGATCCTTGGCCGACGGCAGGGTGGACATGAGGCCCCCGGCCAGGTCCTGGGCCAGCCGGGCCATCTCGAAGGGGATGCGGGTGACGTTCTGCTTGCAGACGTTGGCCAGGAGGAGGTCGATGATGTAGGAGCCGGCCGGCGTCGCCTTCCCCTCGGACGAGCAGGCCAGACCGCAGGAGTAGATGGTCTCGTTGAGGTGGACCATCTCGACCAGCTTGTCCCGCACGTGGGAGGCGCCGGCCACCCCGTTGTAGTCGGCCGCGAGGGCCACCGCGCCGATGAGGACGTCGCCGATGCCCGCCTTGCAGCCCCCGTAGCTCTGCCGGTGGAACCCGGCGAACCGTTCGACCAGCTTGCCGCTGTAGGCGACCTCGCCGAGGAGGAAGACCCTCTCCAGGGGCACCGCCACGTCGTCAAAGACCGTCAGGGCCTCGTGCGCGGCGAAGCGAGCGTTGCCCTGGTCCAGCGGCAGGTCGTAGACGGCGCGCAGGTCGGAGGCCTGGCGGCCGACCACGAAGGTGATGCCCGGCGTGTCCGACGGGACGGCGAAAGAGACGGCGTAGTCTTCTTCTCCGGGTCCGAGGGCCAGGGTCGGCATGACGATGATTTCGTGAGAGCCGAGGGCCCCGGTCTGGTGGGCCTTGGCCCCGCGGACGACGATGTGGTCGGCGGTCCGCCGGACGACGTGGACGAAGAGGTCGGGGTCCTCCTGCCGGCCGGGGCGCGCGCCGCGGTCACCCTTGACGTCGGTCATGGCCCCCTGGCAGACAAGGTCGCTCTCCTGGACATGGGCCAAGAAGCGGAGGAACCTCGGGTGGTAGGAGGTGCCCAGAGCGGCGTCGACCTCGTGGGTGGTGATAAAGAGGGCGTTCAGGGCGTCCCAGCCGACGCACCGCTGGAAGCAGCAGCCGACGCGGCGACCTAGGGTGCGCTGGAGCTTTATCTTCTTGACCAGGTCGTCGGCCGAGCGGTGGATGTGGGTGAAGCGGCTGATGACAGCTCCCTCCGGCGTCTCGGCCGTGGCCAGAGCGCGGCGGGCCGGGTCGGGGTCGTGGGCGAGGTCGTAAGTGGCGGCCAGGGCGCGAATGGAGGAACCGATGACCGGATGACCCGCCGGGTCGGTCACCTTCTCGCCCAGGAAGTAGGCGTCGAGGCGCCGGCCCCTGAGGCTGTCGATGTAGTCGTTTCCCGTCTTGAGGACCATCGTCGACCTCCGACAGCCAGGGTTCTTTCCGGCACCCGAGACTCCTCCCGACATCGGGGCCGGTCCGTGAAGGCAGGAGGAGTCCAGCGCTGACTGCAAAAGGGGGAGGGGAGCAGTAGCGTCCGCCTGGGCGACGAGCGGGTCGGACGTGTCGAAGGAGGTCCCGGCATGACTTCTCCGCTCCGGAGCGTAGCCGACATCATCTTCCGTGACGGTCCGGTCTTCACCGCGACGGGTCCCCGGCGTCGCGCCTCGCGCGGCTCCCGGCCCGCTCCCGCCGGACCGCCCCCCGACGCCGTCGCCACGTGCGGCGACCGCATCCTCGCCGTCGGCCAGACCCGGGACATCATGGACCTGGCCGGCCCCCGGACCCGGGTCATCGACCTTCAGGGTCGCCTCCTCGTCCCGGGGTTCATCGACGCCCACGCGCACCTCATCGCCCATGGCGCCTCCCAACTGCAGGTCAACTGCAAGTATCCCAACGTCCGCTCCATCCGGGACATCCAGGCCCGCCTGGCCGAGCAGGCCGCCACGGCCGCCCCCGGCGCCTGGGTGCGGGCCTGGGGCTACGACCAGTCGCGCCTGGAGGAGCAGCGCCATCCGACCCGCTTCGACCTCGACGCCGCCTGCCCCGACCACCCGGCCCTTCTCACGCGGGTCTGCGGCCACATCGCCGTGGTCAACTCGCGAGTCCTCGAGATGGCCCGCATCACCGCCGACACGCCCGACCCGGCCGGGGGCAAGTTCGACCGTGACGAGCGCGGCGTGCCGAACGGAGTCCTGCGCGAGGCCGCCGGTCTGGCCCTGGCCGGCCTGGTCGCTCCAACGCTCGATGACCACATCGCCGCTGTCGCCGCCGGGACCGAGGACTACCTCAGCCGAGGCATCACCTCGGTCCACGAGGCGGGCACCGACGCCCTTGGGCTGCGGGCCTTCCAGGCCCATCTGGCCGGCCGCGGCCCGCGGCTGCGGGTCTACGCCATGCTCGAGCCCAGCGATAGGGCTTTTCAGGAGGCTTTCCTGTCGACAGGCCTCGCCAGCGGGTTCGGCGACGAGTGGCTGCGGATCGGGCCGCTCAAGCTGATGGCCGACGGCTCCTCCAGCGGGCCCACCGCCGCGACGAGGGAACCCTACGCGGTGGACGCCACCGACAGCGGCATCCTCTACCTCAGCCAGGACGAGGTCAACGAGCGGTTCCGGGCGGCGGCCCGGGCCGGTTTCCAGGTCACGGCCCACGCCGTCGGCGACCGGGCCAT
>CALMHV010000295.1 GCA_937863905.1 uncultured Bacillota bacterium | reverse complement strand
GCGACTTGAGGCGGGGCGCGGCCGGCTCGGACGGAAGCCAATCGCCGGGAGCCGCCTCCGTCGTCAGCGGGTCGGGGTCCGAGCCCCCGAGAGTCTCGGACAGCGCCGCGAACTCCTCCAGGCCGCGCGCGGCGGCCCGAGCCCCGTGACTTGCCCGGAGGCGCCGGTGGATGGCGTCCTGGGGCAGCCCTTCGCCGGCCATCTCCAGAAGGTCCCAGCCCACCTCATCCACGCGCAGGAGGGCGTCGGAACGTGGAAAGAACGCCAGCTTGAAGCCCCGCGCCCGGAACAGATGAACCTCAATGGCCACCGCTGCGCCCTACTTCGGGCAGCGCTGGTTGCCTACGGTGCAGGAGGTCTTGCAGGCCGACTGGCAGGAGACCTGGCAGTCGAGGCACCTGGCGAGGGCCGAGTCCGGGCGGAGTCACCCGGTCGCGACGAGAACGAGGTGCCGGCTGACCGCGGCCGGGCGGCGGTCGGAGGCAAAGCGAGTGGTCAAGATGGCGTCTCCCTTCGTGGCTCCCGGGGAGTTCACCGGGCCGAGCGGGTTCCCTCCCAGGGTACGCGCGGAACCGAGGCCCTAGGCCGTCAGATGCGGAGTTCCATCACGTCGCCGTCCTCCAGGACGTGGTCGCGCGTGACGAGTTGGCCGTCGAACGTGCTGCGTCCCCAGACCTTCGCCGCCTTGAGGTTGACGGCGAAGTCCTTGTGGACCGCGGCCGCGGCCTCGATCACCGTCGCGCCGCGCGGCACGGTAAAGGGCGCCGACATGTCCACCTTCTTGCCGGGGGCCTTGGTGTAGACGCGAATCTGGCCGAGCAGGCCGAACAGCCACCCGCGGAGGTCATCGAGGCCCCAGCCCGTCTCGACCGACACGGCGATGATGGGTAGGGCTGGAGCAGCCTCCCGCAGAATGGCCAGCCGGTCGGCCGCGCCTGGAGCGTCGAGCTTGGTCGCCACGATGATGGCCGGCCAGTACCGGGGTTCCAGGCGGTCGGCCTCCTCCCCGGCGACCGCCGGTAGCGGCTCCGGGGCGGGCAGGGCCTCGCTCCCGACACCGGTCGGGCCCAGGGGCGGTCCCACGCTCGGCGGCGGGCCTCCAGGTGTGAACCAGGTCTTCTGATGGGCCAGCAGGCCGAAGGTGGTCTCTATCTCCTCGAGGAGGTCGTCGCTACCGAGGCTCAGGACCACGGCGACGGCGTCGGCCGAGCGGACGGCCCCCATCAGCCACTGGGGCGAGAGTTCCGGGTCGAACGGCGGGAGGTCCACCACCTGCACCTGCGTGTTCTCCCAACTCACCATGCCTGGCTGCGGCTGGCGGGTCGTATACGGGTACTCGGCCACCTCGGGCTCAGCGTTGGAGAGGGCCCGGAGAAGCGCGGATTTCCCGGCGTTGGCCGGCCCGACCAGGGCCACCTGCCCCGCGCCCTCGTGCTTGATGGTGTAGCTTATCTTCTGGCGGGCGCCGGCCTTCTTGACCTGCTGCTCCATCGTGTCCTTGGCCCGGGAGATGCGGCGCTTGATGTCCCCCTGGAGCTTCTCCGTGCCCTTGTGCTTGGGGATGGTGGAGAGCATCTCCTGGAGGGCCTCCAGCTTGTCCTCCAAGGTCTGGGCCTCGCGGTATAGCGTCTCCGCCCGACGGTAGTCGGGCGTGAGGTTAGCGGGCACTTGGGAACGCCCCCTCCGGCTCTAGGCTCCCCCTGCTTGTTTCCGTTCTTAGATTCAACCGTTCGACCGCTTCCACCTTCCCCTCCGCCGCCGCCCCCGGGTGGTGGGGTATAATCGGCGTGGAGGTCATCCCGTTGACGCACCCTCTTGTCGAACTGAAGCTCGCCGGTTTCCTGGACAAGCTCGCCTCCAACGAACCCGCTCCGGGCGGCGGCAGCGCCTCGGCGCTGGCCGCGGCCATGGCCGCCGGGCTCGTGGAGATGGTCGCCAACCTCACCGTCGGGCGCGAGGCGTTCACCGCGGTCGAGGCGGACATGAAGGCCATCCTCGGGGCCGTCCCCCCGCTGCGGCGGGAACTGACCACCCTCGTGGACAAGGACACCGAGGCCTTCGACAAGGTCATGGCCGCCCGGCGCCTTCCCCACGCGAATGATGACGAGAAAGCCCGCCGACGTCAGGCCATCGAGGAGGCCACCAAGGGGGCCGCCGCCGTGCCGTTGCGCGTCACCGCCCTGGCCGCGGAGGTCATCGCCTTGGCCCGCGTGGTGGCCGAGAAGGGAAACCCCAACGCCATCACCGACGCCGGAGTCGCTGGGAGACTGGGGCTGGCCGGGGCCGAAGGGGCGGGGCTGAACGTGCGCATCAACCTCTCCGGACTCAAGGACGAGGCCTTCCGCCGGGAAGCCGCGACGGAAGTCGGGCGGAACGTGGACCTGGCCCGCCGCACGGCCGCCGAGGTCGCCGCAGTCGTCGAACGGAGGATGAGCTAGCCGGAGACGGCTAGTCCGCGCCCGTGACCTCAAGGATGAAGTCCCAGTAGGCCTTGACCATGGCCAAAGACACCGGCCCCGGCTGGCCATCGCCCACCGGGCGACCATCGAGCCTCACGATGGGCACCACGGTGAGGACGGAACTGGTGATGAAGAGTTCGTCGGCCTCCCGCGCAAAGTCCAGCGGGAGCGGACCGACAATAGTCCGGTAGCCGTGTTTCGGCGCGAGTTCCAGGATGCGCCCCCGGGTGATGCCCTCCAGGATGCGCCCGTCGGCCGCCGGTGTGAACAGGACGCCGCTCTTGACGGCGAAGATGTTGTCGCTGGCCCCCTCGAGGACCAGGCCGTCGTCTCCGACGAAGATGGCCTCGTCGGCCCCGGCCTTGGCCGCCGCGTGCTTGGCCAGGACGGTCGGGAGAAGGGCGATGCTCTTGCAGGCGCACATCTTCCACCGGTTGTTGGGGACGGTGATCGCCGAGAACCTCGGCGGAGTGGGCTTGGTCACGGCCCGCGACGTAAGAACCAGGGTCGGCCGGAGACCGGAGGGCGCGGCGTGCTGCCGCCTCGCGGCGCCGCGGGTGAGCTGGAGGTAGAGGATGACCTCGGGCAGCTCGGTCTGGCGATAGAACTCCCGGCAGGTCCGCTCCAGCTCCGGAAGGGGCATCGGCAGGGGTAGGTCCAGCATGCGGGCGCTGCGCTCGAACCGGGCGAGATGGCGGTCCAGGTCCACGAGCTTGCCGTCGTGAGAACGAGCCACCTCGTAGATGCCGTCGGCGAACTGGAACCCGCGGTCCTCGATGCTCACGACGGCCTCGTCCACCAATGTCGTTTTCCCGTTTACATAGGCGAGTTCCGGCACCTGGTCGACATCTCCCCCACTGTGGGCTGGGCTTCGGCTAGGCCTCCCTGTGTTCGCCGTCACCCGGACCTCTCCCCCAGCCCGACGGTCAGCGACCGAGAATTTGACTTCGCGTGCCGGCGCGAGATAATGTAACTAGCTTCTTGGCCTGGCCGGGATGATGGAACTGGCAGACATGGCGGACTTAAAATTCGCTGGCCTCGCGGCCATGTGGGTTCGACCCCCACTCCCGGCACCATGACGTGAAAAGGCGCGGGTCGGCCGACCCGCGCCTTTTAGCGCCCAAGTTCTCTCACCGTCGTCGCCCTAGTGGCAGTTCGCGCAGCTTCCGCTCGCACAACTCGCGCAGCCGCCACCCTCGGTCGCCGGAGTCGCGGGTGCGCCACCCGCTGTCTCCGGAGTCGCGGGGGCCCTGGTGCCTCCGTTTGGCACCAGCCCGACAAAGACCGACATGCAGCGACGGATGTCCCCGACCCCGCACTTCGGGCAGTTCAGGGAAGCTTCGTCTTCCCCCGCCAACAGCAAAGTCTCGAACTTGTTCAGGCACTTCTGGCAACGGTACTCGCGAATCGGCATCTCGGTCTCCCTTTCCACCTGGCCTAGGAAAGAGCCGGCCCCTTGGGAGGGCCGGCCGGTCAAACTTGGAGGCGACAGCCGGATTCGAACCGGCGATAGAGGTTTTGCAGACCTCTGCCTTGCCACTTGGCTATGTCGCCGTCTGGCTAGGTCGCAGGCCCTGGAGCGAAGCCTGCGCCGTCAAGTGTCTGGAGCGGAAGGCGGGATTCGAACCCGTGACCCTCGCCTTGGCAAGGCGATGCTCTACCACTGAGCTACTTCCGCTTGATGGTGCCGCAGGCCAGAGTTGAACTGGCGACACGGGGATTTTCAGTCCCCTGCTCTACCAACTGAGCTACCGCGGCACTATGGCGGAGGCGACGGGATTCGAACCCGCGATCTTCTGATCGACAGTCAGATATGTTAGGCCAGACTACACCACGCCTCCGCGGCCAAGAAACTGGTGGGCGCAGCAGGGCTCGAACCTGCGAACCTCCTCGGTGTAAGCGAGGCGCTCTCCCAACTGAGCTATGCGCCCGTTGGTCCCACACTGGCGTTGCGGCTGGTACGTTTGGGGGCTTTCAAGGTCCCGTAGACCGGGGCGTCGCGTG
>CALMHV010000294.1 GCA_937863905.1 uncultured Bacillota bacterium | reverse complement strand
GGCGGCTTCCGGACCCGGTCGGACGAGACGCCCGGCGTCGCCCGGGTAGAGCCGGTCCACGTTCCCCGCGGGGCCCCGGCCCAATAAGCGGGCCCGGGCGTCTTCGTACTGGGCGAACCTGGCGACCTCCAGCCCACCTCCAGCCCGCAGGGGGGCCACCGAGGCGTGGCCGGCCGTTGCGGGTGAAGCCCCGGCGACGGGCCAGCGTCCGCTGGCCGCCAGGGTCACGAGGGCTCTCAGTTCGAGTCCTTCGTCAAGGAGGCGTTTGATGTCGGCCAGGCGGGCGAGATCGTCCTGCGAGTACAGCCGCCGGTTCCCGGCCGACCGGGCCGGCTGGATCAGTCCGTGGCGCTCGTAGTACCGGATGCGGCGCCTGGTCAGCCCGGTCATCCGCTCGGCCACGGCCATGGAGTAGACGGGCACGTCATCCGGCACCCGCAGCATGCTCCGAGGACCCCCTCGCCCCTGACGTGGTGCCATTATACGTAGCCCTTCGGGCCACGGTCAAGGCAGAATGTCATACACATGTTATATCTTATGCCACCAACCGGCCCCCAAAGTCTGGTTTCTCCCCCCCGACCTCTCTCCCGCCCTCACCCCCGCCCCGCCCGCACCGTAGGATGGACCGCCGCCGCGCCGAAGCGCGGCGCGGGACAGGGGGTTGGGTATCTTATGTCCAAAGGGGAGCAGGCTCGGAAGGCGGCGGCCGGTCGGAGGCCGGGGCATGTCCGAATGGTCTTTCCCGGGGGAAACACGGCCTACGGTTTCCACTCCTTCTACGAGCACATCTGCACGCCGGACGCCAACAAGATCTTCGTCATCAAGGGAGGGCCCGGGGTCGGCAAATCCACCTTCATGCGGAAGATAGCCGCCACGCTGCAGGGACAGGGGTACGACCTGGAGTTTCACTGCTGCTCCTCGGACAACGGGTCCCTGGACGGCGTCTACATCCCGGCGCTGGACATCGCCCTCATCGACGGGACGGCGCCGCACGTCGTCGACCCCAAGAACCCGGGCGCCGTGGATGAGATAGTCCACCTCGGCGACTACTGGGACGAGACCGGGATGCGCCGTAACCGCCCGGCCATCCTGGCCCTCAACCGCGAGGTGGGTCGCCTCTTCCGTCGCGCCTACGCCTACCTCGCGGCGGCCCGCATCTTCCTGGAGGAGGTCGAGAGCTACTACCAGGACACGGGCGCCCTGGACCGCGGGGGCCTCCACCGCGTGGCCATGGACCTCATCCACGCCGTGCTCGGGCCGTCCGAGTCGCAGGCCCGCACGCCCCGCGAGCGTCATCTCTTCGCCACGGCCATCACGCCCGACGGCCCCGTCAGCCACCTTACGACGATCATGGACCCTCTGGACCGGCGCTTCGTCATCGCCGGCGACGACGGGACGGAGAAGACCGCCCTCGTCAGCCGGGTCCTAGACGCCGCGGTCATGCGGGGCTTCGACGTCGAGGCCTTCCACTGCGCTCTCGACCCGAAGAAGGTCGACCACGTCGTCGTGCCGGCCCTGAGCGTGGCGGTCATCAACGAGGTCGAGCCGCACTTCTTCCCGAGGCGCGACGGCGACATCACCATCGACACGATGCAGTATGTGGACACGGGCATCCAGGAGGCCTACGTCGGGGAGCGCACCCGAGCCCGGGAAATGTACCGGCAGGCCTTCGATCAGGCCGTCTGGTTCATCGGCAAGGCCAAGAAGACGCACGATGAGCTGGAGACGTACTACGTCCCGAACATGGACTTCGCCCGCCTGGAGGAGCGGCGCCTGAAAATCGAGGCCCGCATCCTGGAGTTGGCGGAGGAGAGGGAGAACAACGCCAAACTGTAAGAAGGATTCCGCCTGGTCCTCCGACGATAGGTGTCGGAAGAGGTTAGCCTTCGCCCAACAGGAGGCGGACGTTTGGAGAGCCCTGCCCGTGAGGCCGAACGCCGGCTCGGCGCCGCCGTTGCCGGCGGCGACCCGGAGGCGGCCCGGCGACTGGTCGAGTCCTACCTGCCCGCCGTCTACGGCTACGTCTTCGGCCGAACCGGTCTGGGCGCGGAGGTGGCGGCGGAGCTGGCCCAGGAGACGCTGGTCGCCGCTCTCGGCGCGGTGCCGCGCTTTCGGGGCGAGAGCACCCTTCTGACCTGGCTCTGCGCCATCGCCCGCCGCAAGGTGGCCGACCACTACCGGCGTGAGAGCCGGCGTCCGCTCAGCCTGGACGAGCCGGCGAGCGGGGCCCTGGCCCTCATGGACCGCCGGCCGCTGCCGGACGAGGTGGCGGAGAGCGACGAACTCGCCGCGGCGGTGCACCGGGCGGTTTGGACCCTGCCCGGCGACCAGCGCGAGGCCGTCCTCCTGAAGTACATCGAGGGTGAGCCGGTGGCGGCCATCGCCGCACGGCTCGGACGGAGCGAGAAGGCCGCGGAATCTCTCCTCTCGCGCGGCCGGGCGACCCTGCGCGAACGCCTGGCGGCTTGGGGACGGCCGGCCCAGGAAGACTCCGACGGGAGGGCTGGACGGTGAGTAGGCTCACGATGGGCGAGGCGGACGGGACCTTCGAGGCCAATCTCCTGCGCGTCCTCAGGGCCCGGACGGCGAAGGTCGGGCATCTCCCGGACCACGTCCAGGAACAGGCGCTCGCCCTGTGTCTTGACGCCCTACGTCCCCGCAATCGCTGGCCTGAGAACACGCGGTTCTACGCGACCATCAAGGCTCGGCTGTCCGAACGCCCATTGGGCGTGCTCTTCGCCGTGGCCGCCGGGACAACGGTAGCGCTCTACCTTGGCTTCGGGCCGTCGGTCTTCACCTGGCTGGGGTCGCTGCTGCGGGGGCCGGCATAGCCCTCGGCGAGAACCGGTGTGGGTCTGTAGGGACCGCAAGAGAGGAAGAGGGTCTGAGATGGAGACCAACGGCAAAGGGAGACTGCGGGGCACCTTGGCGGAAACGGGGGCCCTGATCTGGGGAGCCGCCCGTCATCCGCTCCGTACTTACGAGAAGATGGCCCACACCCCGTCGCCCCGGGGGGCGCTGGTGTTCCTGGGGACTCTGGCCGTGGTCGCGGGGGCCATTAATGCGGCGCTCGCGTGGGGCGCGGCCGGCGCCCCGGGGGGCGGGGGAACCTCGCCCGCCGCGGCGGCCGCGGTCGGTTTCGGCCTCGGGGGGCTGGTGGCCGTGTTCGGTGTCTATCTGGCGGCGAGCGCGGTCATCTGGGGGGTGGCGCGGGCCCTGGGAAGCCAGGCGACCTTCAAGGCCGTGCTCACGGCTTGGGCCGGAAGCTACGTGCCGACCGCCGCCTGGTTCGGCGGGCTCCTTGCCTTCCACGGGCTCTTCGACCCTCCCGGCGCGGTCGACCCGGCGAGCCTGTCCAGCGCCGGCCCAGCCATCGTCCAGGGCCTCTTCATGACCTTCAGCCTGGCCGCCTTCCTCTGGAAGGCCCTCCTCCTCTACCTCACTCTGCGCGTGGTGGGCAAGCTCGACTTCACGCGCATCGCCATGGCCGCCGTGGTCCTGGCCCCGGTGGCCGTCGGCTACTGGATCATCGGCCTCAGCCTGGGGTGGTTCAAGGTGCCCTTCATCTAAGAGCGCCTGGTCCGGCCGAGGAGAAGCCGGCTCCCCTACCCGCTCCGCTTCAGCTTCCCGGTCCGCATGGCGTAGCGCTCGCCGGCCTGGAAGACAGCCAGGCCGAGCGGGATGAGGA
>CALMHV010000293.1 GCA_937863905.1 uncultured Bacillota bacterium | reverse complement strand
GAAGATGACGGCCGGGCAACCGAGCTGGAGGCAGATCTTGCAGCCGTTGCACTGTTCCGGGTCTACCGTGGTCGTGGCGGTCGCCAGGCGGTTCCTCCGCGTGAACTGCAGGCGGCACTCCCCGTTCAGGATGACCACGGCCGGGCCGTCGAAGTCGAGGGCCTCCTTGATGGCCCCCTTGGCTTTCGCTAAGTCGTAGGCCGAGGTCTCAATGACCTTGCCGATGCCCAAGGCGCGGCAGGTGGCCGCGATGTCGAGCACGGGGGCCTCACCGCCGGTGGCGCTCTGACCGGTGGTCGGGTTGGGCTGGTGGCCGGTCATGGCCGTCCAGCGGTTGGAGAGGATGAGGAAGACGACCGGCGACCGGCTGTAGGCGGCGTTGGCCACGGCGGGCAGGGTTCCGTGGAAGAAGGTCGAGTCGCCGGCCACGGCCACGGTCTTGCCGTCCCGGTAGCCCGCCTGGGCCTGGCCCTGGGCCATGCCGATGCCGCTGCCCATAACGTACAGGGTGTCCAGGGTCTCATAGGGCGATTCGATCTTGTAGGCCTTGGCCCGGTCGCTGGTACCCTCGATCCGCTTGGCCGACACGCCGTACCCGGCCTGCTCGTAGCAGCCGATATCGCCGTTGACGATGTGCAGGCCCGGGAAGGCGCGCAGGGCCAACTTGAGCGCCCAGTAGCTGCCCAGGTGCGAACAGCCGGCGCAGAGGGTAGAGGAGCGGGCGGCCACGAGGGCCTGGGCCGCGTCCACGGCCGCCTGAGGGCGGGTCGGGACGGCGGGCGGCAGGCCGGCCGCTTGGCGGACGGCCGCGTCGGCGAGGTCGGGGTTCAGTTCGCCCCAGAGGGGGAGGACGGCGCCGCCGGCGACGCCGGAGGTGGAGGCCCCGCCCGTGGTCGCCGCGGTCTTGCTCGCGGCTGGCCCGCGCCGGCCTCGGATGACCGGGAGCCTCGCCAGTCCGGCCCGGGAGGCGAACGCCCGGACCTGGTCTTCGAGGACGGGGTCGCCCTCTTCGACGAGCAGGACCGTCTCCGAGGCCGCGAGGAGTTGCCTGACCTTGCCCTCCGGGATGGGGAAGGCCAGGCCGAGGCGGAGCATGTGGTGAGGGACGCCCAGGCTCTCAAGGGCTTCGGTCACGTAGCTCGCTCCGAGCCCGGAGGTGATGACCCCGAGCTTGGCGCCGGACCGGAGGGTCAGGCGGTTCCAGGTCGTGGTTTCGACGTAGGCCCGGGCCTTCGCGAGTTGGCCGTGAAGCCACTGGTGCTTGGAGACACAGCCCGGGGGGCCGTAGACGTTCCAGCGAAAGGGCAGGCCGAAGTGCTTGTTGAACCCGAGGTTCTTCTCGGGCCGGGCCACCTCGCCGACCCGGACATCGCCGGAGGCGTGGGAGAGCCGGCTGACCGAACGGAGGAAGACCGGGAGTTCCAGGGCCTCCGAGAGCCGCACGGCCTCGGGGACCATGTCCTTGGCTTCCTGCTGGTTGGCGGGCTCAAAACACGGGATCTCGGCGTAGGCGGCGGCGAACCGCGTGTCCTGCTCGCTTGAGGAGTAGTGGGCCCCGGGGTCGTCGGCGACCACGACGAGGAGGGCGGCCGGCGTGCCGGTGTAGGGGAGAGTCATGAAGGTGTCCATGGCCACGTTCAGGCCGGCGTTCTTCATGGCCACCATCGACCTGGCCCCGACCAGGGCCGCGCCGGCGGCCACGTCGAAGGCCACCTTCTCGTTCGTGCTCCATTCCACGTACATTCCGCTCTGGGCCGCCGCGGCGGCCAGGAACTCGCCAATCTCCGACGACGGCGTACCAGGGTACGCGGCCATGAGGTTCACGCCGGCCTCCAGAGCCCCCCGGGCGATGGCCTCGTTGCCCATCAGGAGGAGCTTCTTCCCGGCTTGTGCTTCAAAGATCGTCGTCATCTGTGGTCTCCTTTCCGTACAGGTAACTGCCGGCGGGCGAGTTGGTGCGCCAAAGCCAGGGCCCGGGCCGCCCTTTCGGGCGTCGGGAACACCAGGAGGCCTTGGGCCCACATCAGCCCTACCTCGCTCTTCTCCGTCTCGCCGCCGCCCACGTAGCAGCAGGCGACCTGCTTGCCGGCGGTCTCGGCCTCGCTCCGGAGGCGGGCCATGGTCTCCGCCGCGCCGGGAATGGGGTCACCGAAGATGGCCAGCACGACCCCGACCTCCCGGGTTCCTAAAAGCAGGCGGGCCGCGGTCTCAAAGCGCGGGGCGTCGGCGTCGCCGGTGAGGTCGAGCGGGTTACCGATGACACAATGGGGCGGCAGGGCCGCCTTCAGGCTTGCCGCCGTCGCCGAGGCGAGGTCGGCCAGGGGATACCCGGCCTCCTCGGCCGTGTCGGCGGCCAGGATGGCGCTCCCGCCGGAACTGGTGACCACGGCCAGACCGGGCCGGGAGGGACCCCGCAGGTACGACCAGGTCTTGGCGGTGTCGAACAGCGCGTCGAGATCCGGGACGGAGACCGCGCCCACCTGGCGCGCCACTCCGACGAAGACCTGGTAGGAGCCGGCCATGGATTTCGTGTGGGACTGGGCGGCCTTGATACCGCGCGCCGTCCGGCCCGGTCTGAGGACGAAGAGGGCCTTGCCGGACTGGCGGAGGGCCCGGGCGGCGGCCATGAACCGGCGGCCGTCGGCTAGACCCTCGACGTAGAGAGCCACGGCGGCCGTGCCGAGCATATGGCTCACCCGCGCCTGCCCGATGCA
>CALMHV010000292.1 GCA_937863905.1 uncultured Bacillota bacterium | reverse complement strand
GTCCCGGACTGTTTCTTGCACCCGGCCAGGGGCAAGGCGAGCAGCATCGCCCCGACGGCCACGAGCACCAGAACTCTCAACCACTTGTTCCGCATCATGAACCAACCAACTCCTTCCAGGGTCCAACCGCAAGTTGAAGTCATCGTTCAAATTATCGCCGGAAATTTCTTCTTGGCGAGGCCGGGTCCTGCCACTACTGCCGCGGAGCGCCTCTCCCGGCCGCTTCCTTCCAGTCGCCAGACAGGAACCCGCCGCGGCCGGACGGAAGCAACACCACCGAACGAAGCAACGACGCGAGCGGGAGGTGGCCGGACGTGACCCCTGGTGGCTACGGGCCGACCCGCGGCGGTCGCTTCGGCGACGAACTGCTGGACGAGATCCGCGCCAAGACCGACATCGTGGCGGTCATCGGCGAGTACGTCCAGCTCCGGAAGCGCGGCAGCAACTTCGTCGGCCTCTGCCCCTTCCACCAGGAGAAGACCCCGTCGTTTACCGTCACCCCCGACAAGCAGATGTTCTATTGCTTCGGCTGCCAGACCGGGGGCAACGTGTTCTCCTTCCTTATGAAGCGCGAGGGTCTGTCCTTCACCGAGACCGTCGAGCAGGTCGCCGCCCGCGCCGGGGTGAGCATCCCCGAGAAGGCCGAGTTCCGCGCCGACCCCAAGATCCGGGCCGCCGCCGAGCAGCGTAAGCGCGAGATGGAGTTCCTGCACAAGATCGTCGACTTCGCCTCCCGGTACTACCACCAAGCCTTGCTCAAGAGCCCCGAAGCCGAGAAGGCCCGCCAGTACCTCACGCGGCGCGGCGTGCGCCCGGAAACCGTCGAGAAGTTCCGCCTCGGGTACTCGCCCCGGTCCTGGACCACCCTCATCGGGGTGCTGGGCGGCAAGGGCGTGGACGCGGCGGCCGCCGAACGGGCCGGCCTCGCCCTCAAGGGCCGCGAGGGCCGCGAGGGTCACTACGACCGTTTCCGGGGCCGTCTCATGTTCCCCATCGGGGACCAGCGCGGCCAGGCCATCGGGTTCGGCGCGCGGGCCCTCTACGAGGGCGACGAGCCCAAGTATCTGAACTCGCCCGAGACCCCGCTCTTCTCCAAGGGACGGGGCCTCTACGGCCTGCACCTCGCGGCCATGCCCATCCGTCAGAAGGGGGCGGCTCTGGTCGTCGAGGGCTACATGGACGTCATCGCCTGCCACGAGTTCGCCTTCGACCACGCCGTGGCCTCGATGGGCACGGCCTTCACCCCCGACCAGGCCCGGGCCATCCATCGTCTGACGAACACGGTGGTCACGGCCTTCGACGCCGACGCCGCCGGCACCCAGGCCACCCTGCGTGGCCTGCAGGTCCTGGCGACGGGCGGCTTCCCGGTCAAGGTGGCCGAGATGCCGGGCGGCAAGGACCCGGACGAGTGTCTGCGGTCGGAGGGCGGGCCGGAGGCCTTCCGCCAGGCCGTCGAGGCGGCGGTGCCCCTGGTGGAGTACGGGTACGCCCTAGCCACCCGGCGCCACGACCTGGCGACCATCGACGGGCGGTCGGCCATCTCCCGTGAACTCCTGCCCTTCTTGGCCTCGGTCCACGATTTCGCCGAGCAGCAGGCCTACGTGGAGGCGTTCTCGCGGCGGCTCCCTGTGCCGGTCAGCCTCCTCCGGAGCCAGCTCGACCGCTTTCTCCGCCAGGAGCGCCATCCGGGAGCCGGCGGTCCGGCCGGCCCCGGCCTCAGGGATAGCCTCAATCAAACGAGGAATAATGAGGGAGCGTTGGACGACCCTGGGGCGGGCCTCCCGAAACAGGTGCGCGATGCCGAGCGGACGCTCCTGGTCCACATGGTGAGTTCGGAGGAAAACCTGCCGCATGTCCTGGCGGCCATGCTCGAGGCGGCCCAGTGGCG
>CALMHV010000291.1 GCA_937863905.1 uncultured Bacillota bacterium | reverse complement strand
GCGCGGAAGCGGCGGGACGGGTCCTAACCAGGGTGGTACCGCGGAAGTCGGAAGGCTTTCGCCCCTAGGGGCGAAGGTCTTTTTGTTTGGCCGGAAGGGGGCCATACGCTTGACCAGCGACAGCAGGGCCGGCAAGGGCAAGACAGAGGGGTATGACGGGCTCGTCGCCCGCCTCGACACGGTTCGGGGCGCGGCCCGGGCGGCCATCGAGCAGGCCGGCTCCGCCGCCGCGCTCGAGGAGGTCAGGGTCCGGTTCCTGGGCCGGAGCGGGGAGCTGACGCAGGTCCTGCGCGGTCTGGGACAAGTGGACGCGGCCCTGCGGCCCGAACTCGGCCGCATCGCCAACGAGGTTCGGGCCGAGGTGGAGGGCCATCTCACGGCGAGGGGCCAGACTCTTGACGCAGCGGAACTCAGCCGTCGCCTCGAAGCCGAGCGCCTGGACATCACCCTGCCCGGGACGACGCCGCGGCGCGGCACCTATCATCCGGTCTCCCTGGCGATGGCCGACGTCGAACGTGTCTTCACCTCCATGGGCTTCGAGGTCGCCGAGGGGCCGGACATCGAGACCGACTGGTACAACTTCCAGGCCCTGAACATGCCGCGGGACCATCCGGCCCGCGACATGCAGGCCTCGTTCTACTTCACCGCCGACGTCGTTCTCCGGACCCAGACCTCGCCGGTCCAGATCCGCTACATGCGGGCCAACACTCCGGCCCTGCCCGTGAAGATCATCGCGCCCGGCCGCGTCTACCGGTGCGATGACGACGCCACCCACTCGCCCGTCTTCCACCAGGTGGAGGGCTTGGTCGTTGACCGCGGCATTACCATGGGCGACCTCAAGGGCGTCCTGGACGTCTTCGCCCGGGCGATGTTCGGACCCACGACCCGCACCCGGTTCCGGCCCAGCTACTTCCCGTTCACCGAGCCGAGCGCCGAGGTCGACGTGAGCTGTACCATCTGCGGCGGCTCGGGCTGCCGGACCTGCAAGAACTCCGGGTGGATCGAGATTCTGGGAGCGGGCCTGGTCCACCCGCAGGTTCTGCGGAACGGCGGCTACGACCCTGAGGTGGTCTCGGGCTTCGCCTTCGGCCTGGGTATCGAGCGCGTCGCCATGCTCCGCTACGGCATCGCCGACATCCGGCTTCTCTACGGTGGGGACGTCCGGTTCCTCAGGCAGTTCCGCCCGGCCGGCGAGGGGAGGGCTCAGGCGTGAAGGTCCCGCTTTCCTGGCTCAAGGAGTACGTGGACTGGCCGTGGAGCCCGGACGAACTGGCCGAGCGCCTGACCATGGCCGGGGTGAAGATCGAGGCCGTCCTGCGGTTCGGCGAGGGCAGCAGCGGGGTAGTCGCCGCGCGGGTCCTCGAGGTGACGCCCCACCCCAACCCGGCGCCAGGCGCCGGCC
>CALMHV010000290.1 GCA_937863905.1 uncultured Bacillota bacterium | reverse complement strand
CGGGACATAAAGTGTAAGCAGGTCCGGAGCGGGTAGCGCCGGAGGCGTAGGGGGCGGGGAGGCCTGTGGAGGGCGCGCATCTCGCTGGGCGGAAGATCGCCCTCATCGGGGGAGACAGGCGAAGCGACTACCTGGGAGCTCGGCTCGCCGAGTTCTCGTCCGAGGTCGTCGTGGCCCGACGGCTCCCGCCGCGTCTCCCCGGGCCTCATCACGTCCGGGACGTGGCCACGGCCGTCCGGGGGGCCAGCGTTCTGGTCTGCCCGATGTCCCGGTTCGGACCCGGGGGGCGCGTCTGGTCCGAGGACCCCGAGGACTTCCTGGCCCTGACGCCTCAGGAACTCGCCCTCCTGGAGAGCCCCTCGATCGCTTTCGCCGGCTCATTCTCGCCCGAGCTCGCCGCGGCCGCGGGGCGGGTGAGCTGTGAACCGGTGTCCCTGGCCGACCTGGACGAACTCGCCATCGCCAACTCCGTGCCGACGGCCGAGGGCGCCATCCTCATGGCCCTGGAACGGACGACCGTCACCCTCCACGGGTCACGGGCCGTGGTCTTAGGCTACGGGCGGACGGGGCAGACGATGGCCGCCACCCTTCACGCCCTGGGCGCCAAGGTCACGGTCGTGGCCCGGCGCGCCGCCCCGCAGGCCCGGGCTATCGCCTCAGGCTGCGAGGCCGCCGTTGGCTTCGACCGGCTGGCCGAGGCGGTCACCGGGGCGCGCTTCGTCTTCAACACCGTTCCCTCCCTCGTCCTGGTCGGGAACGTCCTCTCGCGCCTGCACCCGTCGGCGGTCATCGTCGACCTCGCCTCCGGGGAAGGCGGGACGGACTTCGCCGCCGCGGGCACGCTCGGGCTCACCGCCGTCCTGGCGCCGGCTCTTCCGGGGCGCGTGGCCCCCGAGACTTCCGCCGCGTACCTGGCCGATATCATCATCCGCCTGTCGGCGGAGCATTTCGCCTGACCCCGCGAGGCGCCTGACCCCGCGAGGCGGGGCTTTTGGGGGTGTGGGGCTTGACTCTGACGGGAAAGACGATAGGCTTTGGGCTGACCGGGTCGCACTGCACGCTGTCGCGCGTCTTCGTGCTCCTGGAGGAACTCGTGCGGTTGGGGGCCGACGTAGTCCCGGTCGTCTCGGAGGCGGTGGCGACCACCGCCACGCGCTTCGGGACCCCGGACGACTGGCTTGGGGAGTTGCGGCGCGTCACCGGGAAGGAGCCGCTCCGGAGCATCTCCGAGGTGGAACCGTTCGGGCCGGAGAAGCGGCTTGACGTCATGGTCGTCGCTCCGTGCACCGGAAACACCCTGGCCAAGCTGGCCAACGGTATCACCGACACTCCGGTCACCATGGCCTGCAAGGCCCACCTCCGCAACCAGCGGCCGGTTGTCCTGTCCATCTCGACCAACGACGGGCTGGGGATGAACGCCCGGAACCTCGGCGTTCTTCTGAATACCCGGCACGTCTATTTCGTACCCTTCGGGCAGGACAATCCTGAGGTCAAGCCGAATTCCCTGGACTCCGATTTGGGCCAGTTGGTCCCGGCGGTCGAGGCCGCCCTGGAAGGGCGACAGGTCCAGCCTCTGCTCGTGCAGCGGGCGGAGCGACACTAGGGCCGGGGCGCGGCCCGGCGCCATTCCGGGGACGAAGCTGGGAACGAAAGGGTGGGGCCGGGTGGGCTATAGCGTGGCGGTCGTGGGCGCCGGCGGGGCCGTCGGCCACAAGATGGTCGAGATGCTGGAGGAACGGGGTTTCCCTGTGGCCGGCCTCCAACTCCTGGCCACGGCTCGTACGGCCGGGTCGTCTCTTCCGTTCCGTGGTCGCTCGTACACCATCGAAATCGCCGGCCCGGAGAGCTTCGAGGGCGTGGACCTCGCCTTCTTCGCCACGCCGACCGACGTGAGCCGGGCCCTGGTCCCCGAGGCCGTGCGCCGCGGGGCCGTGGTCATCGACAAATCCAACGCCTACCGCGAGGACCCGGCCGTTCCGCTCGTCGTCCCCGAGGTGAACGCGGACGCCCTGGCCGGGCACAAGGGCATCATCGCCAACCCCAACTGCTCGACCATCCAACTCGTTCTGCCCCTGAAAGCCCTGGAGGACCTCTCACCGCTCCGCCGGGTCATCGTCGCCACCTACCAGTCGGTCTCGGGCACCGGGCGCGACGCGATAGAGGAGCTCCGCCTGCAGTCCCGGCAGCGCCTTGACGGGCAGCCCGTGGTCCCGAAGGTCTACCCGCACCAGATCGCCTTCAACCTTTTGCCGCACATCGACGATTTCACCCCCAACGGGTACAGCAAGGAAGAGATGAAGATGGTGGGCGAGACCCGGAAGATACTCGGGCGGCCGGACCTGGCCCTCTCGGCGACCACCGTCCGCGTGCCCGTCGAGGTCGCCCACTCCGAGGCCGTCTGGGTGGAGACCGAACGGCCCGTCAGCCCGGAGGAGGCCCGCGAGGCCATGGCCCGGATGCCGGGAGTCGTGGTCGAGGACGACCCCGGCGGGGCCGTCTACCCGACGCCGCTCCGGGCCGCCGGGCGCGACGAGGTTTTCGTCGGCCGCATCCGCCAAGACCTCACTTGTGAGCGGGGCCTTGTCTTCTGGGTCGTCTCCGACAACCTCCGCAAGGGCGCGGCCACCAACGCCGTGCAGATAGCCGAGGAACTGGTCAAAAGGGGTCTCGTCTAGGCCCGCGCCCAGTGGCCGGCCCCGCTCAAGGAGAGGAACACGCGACATGCGCATCATCGTCCAGAAGTTCGGCGGCCGGTCCGTGGACACGGTCGAGCACCGGCGCGCCGCCTGCAACCGGGTGAGTGGGGCCGTCGAGAAGGGCTGCCGGGTCGTCGTGGTCGTCTCGGCCATGGGCCGGGAGGGTGAGGCCTACGCGACCGACACCCTCCTTTCGCTGGCCGCCAAGGCCTGTCCCACGGTGGCCCCCCGGGAACTCGACCTCATCGCCTCCTGCGGGGAGATCATCTCCGCCGTCGTCCTGGCGGCGGCCTTGAAGGAGCGGGATATCGAGGCCATCGCCCTCACGGGCGCGCAGGCCGGCATCTCCACCGACGCCAACTTCACCGACGCCCGTATCGTCAAGATCGACCCGGAGAAGCTGCTCGCCCACCTCAAGGAGGGGCGAGTGGCCGTGGTCGCCGGTTTCCAGGGGGCCACCGACGCCGGGGACATCACGACCCTCGGCCGCGGCGGCAGCGACACGACGGCCGCCGCCCTCGGGGCCGCGCTGGGGGCCGAGGTCGTCGAGATCTACACCGACGTCGAGGGCATCAAGACGGCCGACCCCCGTATCGTCACCGAGGCCAAGACCCGCAAGGTCATGAGCTACCAGGAGGTGGCCCAGATGGCCCACGAGGGGGCGCGCGTCATCCACCCCCGGGCCGTCGAGATCGCCATGCGTAAGGATATCCCGCTCCGCATCCTATCGGCGACCGATCCGGGGCCGGGCACGCTGGTCACGCACTCCGGCAGCCTGGAGGCCTCGCCCTGGCCCGATGTCAAGGAAGGCCGTCTCATCACCGGGGTCACCCACGTCCCGGATGTGGCTCAGTTTACCGTCACCGGGAGTCCCGACCGCCCGGGCGACGCGGAGGCCTCGCTCAAGGTCTTCGCGGGTATGGCCGAGGCCGGCATCTCCGTCGACCTCATCAGCGTCTCGCCCACGGTCCAGACCTTCACCGTGGTGGGCAAATCGGCCGGGAAGGCCGAGGAAGTCCTGCGCAAGCTGGGGTATGCTTTCAGTGTCCTGCCGGGGTGCACCAAGGTGACCGTCGTCGGGGCGGGGATGCGCGGGGTTCCGGGCGTCATGGCCAAGGTGGCGAGGGCCCTGACCGGGGCCGGCATCGCCATCCTCCAGACGGCCGACTCGCACCTGACCATCTCTTGCCTGGTGGCCGGGGACCAGATGGGCGAGGCCATCCGCGCCTTGCACCGCGAATTCGGCCTGGCGGACGGAGAAGACGGGGAGGGCCAAGCGTGAACAAGACAACGGAGAAGCGGGAGTGGGGCCGGGTCATCACGGCCATGGTCACACCCCTGGACAGCCAACTGAACGTCGACTTCGGGCAGGCGGGCAAGCTGGCCCAGCGGCTCATCGACAGCGGGACCGACACCATCCTCGTCGGGGGGACGACCGGCGAGTCGCCGACCCTGACAGATAACGAGCGCGTTCGGCTCGTGGAGGCGGTCCTGGACGCTATCGGGGACAAGGCGCCGGTCATCGCCGGCACGGGGACCAACTCCACGGCGGCCAGCGTGGCCCTGACCAAGCAGGCCGAGGCCCTCGGGGCCCACGGCGCGATGCTTGTCGCCCCCTACTACAACAAGCCCCCGCAGAACGGGCTCTACGCGCATTTCCGGACCGTGGCCGAGGCCACGCGCCTACCGGTGATGGTCTACAACGTGCCCGGCCGGACCTCGGTGAACATCACCCCCGAGACGATGGGGCGCCTGGCGGAGATAGAGAACATCGTGGCCCTCAAGGAGGCCGGGGGAAGCGCCGACCAGGCCTCGGAAATGGTGCGGGCCGTGCGGGGCAAGCTGCGGGTCTACAGCGGCGATGACAGCCTGACCCTGCCGATGATGGCCGTCGGGGCCTACGGGGTCGTCAGCGTGGTCAGCAACGTGGCCGGGCGCCTCGTGGCCGACATGGTCAAGGCCTTCGCCGCCGGCGAGACGGCCCGGGCCACCGAACTCCACCTCCAACTCCTGCCCCTGTTCAAGGGGCTCTTCCTCACGACCAACCCCATCCCGGTGAAGGCGGCCCTGCGCCTGCAGGGGTTCGACGCCGGCGGGCTGCGCCTGCCCCTGATCGAGGCGACGGAGGAGCAAATCGCCGCGGTGCGCCAGGCGATGGTTGAGGCGGGGGTGGAAGTGGCGCGGTAGCGGTCCTACTCGCCCGGCCCGAACATCGCCTCCAGGAGAAGCGGGATGAGCGAGGGGATAACGTCGTTCTCCACCCACACCTGGGCCTCGCGCACGACCTTGCCGATGACCTCGCCTCTCCGCACCTGCGTCGGCCAGCCCACATCCCAGAGAACCTCGACGTCAAAACCACGGGGAGGGGCGGGATGGGCCCAGAAAACCCCAGATGTTCGGTTTCCGTTCGGCAGGGTACAGCGTCCGTCGACAGAAACGGAGAACCCTACCCTCATTTAATCCCCTTAACCGGGTGCCGCGAAGGCCCCATTTTCGGAGGCGTCTAGCATGTCGGAGCAGATCGGACCAATCCTTGAGGCCATCCGGCTGGCGCAGGAGATCAACCGCGCCGAGCACAAGGCCATGATGGCCCAGTTCGAGGTTAACCGGCTCGAGCATGAGGCCAACCGGAGGGCGCATGAGACTATGATGGCCCAGCTTCAGACTGTGGACCGGGCCAACCCCGAGGAGTACGACGCCCTTCTGGCCCGGGTAGAGGCTATGGAAAAGGCCAACCGCGAGGACCACGACGCGTTTCTGGCCCGGGGTAAGGCTATGGAACGGACCAGCCCCCCGGGCTATGAGGAAGTGCTTAGCAAAATCAGGAAACTCGCAACGCTGACATGGCCCGAGACTGCCGGGTGACCAAGCTTGAGATACGCGTGTCCAGCCTCGCCCGGGGGACGCGGAAACGGAAATAGGGTGCGGCCAACCGCAGGGTTGCCGCGTTACCGCACAGCCCTCAGGGCGCCTCCGGCACCTCCGCGTTGGGGAACTGCGGAAAGGGACGCCCACACCTGCCGGTGGGGGAGGAGGGCTGAACATGGGCCGTGGACGGAGCCCCACCGTGCCGACTGAAGGCGGGAGCGGCAACCGCATTCTCCAGGCGTTCGATGACCTCTCCGGGAACCTCCTCGCGGCCGTCAGGGCCGTCTACGGGGAGCGCCCTGTGTCTCTGGCCATCTTCGGCTCCGTGGCCCGCCG
>CALMHV010000289.1 GCA_937863905.1 uncultured Bacillota bacterium | reverse complement strand
GGGTCTTCGCGGCGGGGCCGCCGCGCGGGGACCCTACAGTTTTGATCGACTGCTCGGTGATCTGGAGCGTTTCTACAAGGGCGACGAGGTGGGATAGCGTGATGCCGGAGGACCACAGCCCGCCCGCGCCGGCGCGTCGACCGGCGGCACCCGGCTGTTCCCTGGCCGCGCTGGTCGTCTTGGCCGTGGCCATCCTGGCCCTCAACGTCGCCTACGTCGCCGTCGTGCCGACCGGCGTCTACTCCGGCGACTTCAACGGGGAGTTCGTCCACGGCCTCGGCTTTAGCTGGGAGTCATGGAGCCAGCCGGGTCGTCCGCCGGTCTCCCCCGGAAGCTACGAACAAGGGTCCGGTCGCACAGGCAGCGCTCAGGTCATCGACCTCCGAAGCGGCCGTGAGGCTGCGGGCGTAAGCACGGGGCTCAGCGCGACCGGCCAGCTGGCTCTCTGGTACTGGTCCGAAGCCGGCCCGGAGGCCGGGGCGGAACAGACCTCGGGTGAGGCCTGCATCATTGACACGTCCGGGGCCATTGTCTCCTCCAGGCCTCTCCCGGCGTCGAAGGATTGGACCCCGGTCGGACTCGATGTTCCCAGCGGTGGGGCCTCCCTCGTTGTGAAGGCGTTTCCCGGGTGGCGCCTAACGGTCGACGATGTCCTCCTGCGCGAAGACCGGGTGTCAGCGGTATCCGTGCTCCGGGAGCGCATCTGGGGCGAGGTGGGGTCCCAGCCGCATTCTCGCTTCGGGGGCAGCGACATCCAGCGCGCCTCCCGGGCGGGCCGACTGCTGGACGCTCTCCCGCCCATACTCGCGACCGGCGCTCTGTCGGCTCTGCTCTACCTGCTGGTGCTTCGCCTGTCCTACCGTTGGGCGACCGTCATCCTGTTCGCTGCCGCCTCCTACGTGATTTACGAGCCGTCTCCGTTCGAATGGTTTCTTGTCATCTGGCTCCTCCACGGCCTGCTCACGAGGAAGCTGGAGTTGTCGCGTCTCCTTGACCGCCGGGTGCGCCTGGCCGTCGTGGGGGCGGCCCTGTACGGGGCCGCAACCATTGTCTCCTGGGCCTTGGGTGGCGTTGGGGCCATCTCGGCCATCAGCACGGTCCAGACCATCTACTGTCTCACCCTCTTCCTGGCTCTTGTCTGCCTGCCGGCGACTCCAGGCGCTATCCAGGACATCACCCTGGGGCTTCTCCTCGGCGCCCTCGTCGGCGTGGCCGCGAGTCTGGTCGCCAAGTTCACGGGTTTCCTGGCCCCCTTCGTGCGCCAGTACTCCGCGGAGTTCCGGGGGTTCTTCAAGGACTCGAACGTTTTCGCCCCGACGCTTCTCTTCCCGGTCCTGGCCCCTTGGGCCGCCGCTTGGTCCAGCCAATCTTGGCCGAGACGCCTGGGATGGTTGGCCCTATCATTCCTGCTGGCCGTGGGGGTCGTGATGTCCGGCTCCCGCTCTGGGTTCGGAGGTCTTCTTGTCGCGGTGGTGGCTGCTGTTCTCCTGGCCTACCCGCGTCTTGGGCCGCGGGTCAGGCGCGTCCTCCCGGTCGCCCTGCTGGGGCTGCTGGGGGTGGGCTTGGCCGTCGGCCTGGCGCGGGGACTCTTCACGCTGCGGGCGTATGACATCGCGGACCGGTTCCCGGACATGGTCGCGGCCCTGCGGCTTGTCGCCGCGGCGCCCCTCGGCGTGGGTCCGTACATGGGGCTGGCCCGCTACGGCCTCCATCCCCACAATCTTGTCATCATGGCTTTGCTCGAGGAGGGCTGGTTGGGAGGCCTGGGGATCATCTGCATCTTCGCCGGCGCCTTCGTGGCGGTCTGGCGAAGGCTCCCCCGCCGGCCGGGCGCCGGTGGCGCCAGCCCGACCGCTGCATCCCCCGCACCCAGCCTCGTCATCCTGGCGGCCGCCGCCGGGCTCGCCGGCGTTCTCGCCGCGTCTATGCTCACACCGGCCCAGCACTGGCGCCATCTTTGGCTTCTGGCCGGCTTTCTGGTGATGTCCTGCCTTCCGACTGCCGCGTACACTAGGACGAGTCCGGGCGCCCGGCCGGGAGTGAGCGACCCCGCGGAGGGAGCCCCGACGTGCCCGAACTGACGGTCCTGATGACCGCCTACAACTCCGAGGGGACCATCCGGAGTTCGATACGCAGTATCCTGCGGCAGACCCTGACCGATTTCGAACTCCTCGTGGTGGACGACGGTTCCCGCGACGGGACGGCCGGCGTCGTGTCGGGGATTGGGGACAGGCGGGTCCGGCTGGTGAGGCTCCCGGAGAACCTCGGCGTCTGTGGAGCGAGCAACGCCGGGCTGGCCGAGGCGAAGGCCCCTTTGATCGCCAGGATGGACTCGGACGACTGGAGCCTTCCGGGACGCCTGGAGGCGCAGTGGCGCTTCTTCCGTGAGAACCCGGGTGTCGACGTGGTCGGCACCGCCGTCATCACCCTGGACGAGATACGCGGGGAAGAGTACGTTCGTACGCACCCGAAGGACCACGGGGATATCCGGGCCGCCCTGGCCCTCTACATTCCCTTCTCGCACAGCGGGGTGGCCTACCGCCGGGAGGCCATCCGCGGTATCGGCGGGTACTCCGAGGCCTGGGATGGCGTCGAGGACCTCGAACTGTGGATCAGGGCCGCCGGGGCCGGCCTACGTTTCGCCAACCTACCCGAGCCCCTCCATGTCTATCGCATCTCCATGGCGACCAGCCGATTCCACCCGACCCACTCGCACTTCCGCCGCAACCTCCGTCACACGGCTCTCAACCTCAGGGCGATCAGGGACCTGAGACTGCCCAAGTGGCGGTACATCCTCGCTTTGACGCGGACCATCTACCCGCTGCTCCCCGTGACCGTCAGGCGCCAGGTCCGTCGCACGCGTCTCGGGACTTCGGAACGGCTGCTGACACCGGCGGAGAGGCAATCCGTCCGGGAACTCATCCGGGCCTGCGACGCCTGAGGGCGAGCGGCCGGCCGGTTGGGAGGGTTCGAGTATGGCGGGCATCCCTGTCAGTGTCATCATCCCGGTGTGGAACGGGCGGGCCTACCTTGAAGCGACCCTCAGGTCTGTTGTTGGCCAGACCTATCCTCCGGGCGAAGTCATCGTCGTCGACGACGGCTCAACCGACGGTGGCGGTGACCTGGTCCGGGAGAGGTTCCCTCAGGTCACACTGGTCAGACAGGAGAACCGAGGCGTGTCCGCAGCGCGCAACCGGGGCGCAGCCATGGCCGCCCATGAGTATCTGGCCTTCTGCGACGCGGATGACATCTGGCTG
>CALMHV010000288.1 GCA_937863905.1 uncultured Bacillota bacterium | reverse complement strand
TACTACGACTTCTGTAGCGGCGTCTCTCCCTGCCACAGCCGCCGCATCTCCTCGCAGCGCCCCAGGAGTTCGTCGAGGCTGCCCTCGTCTTCGACGCGGCCGTCCTTGAGGACGATGATGTGGTCGGCCCGGGTGAGGGCGACCCTCCGGTGCGAGACGACAAGGCAGGTGACCGGGTCGGCGGACCCGGAAGCGCCGCTGCCCGCGCCCGTCCGGTCGAAGAGCCTCTCCCAGAGCAGCCGTTCCGTCTCGACGTCGAGCGCGCTTGAAAGGTCATCGAAGACGAGGAGTTCGGGGTCGCGCGCGAACATGCGGGCCGCCGCCACGCGCTGGACCTGACCGCCGGACAGCTTCACGCCCCTGGAGCCCACCAGGGTGTCCAGCCCCTTCTCCAGGCCCGCAAGGTCGGGTTCGAGGATGGCCGTCCGCACGGCGCCGGCGAGGTCCGCCCTGTCCTCGGGGAGGCCCATCAGGATGTTTTCTCTGATGGACTCGCTGAAGAGCGTAGGCACCTGCGGCGTGTAGGCGCACCGCGGGGGAACGAAGAAGGTGGACGGGTCTTTGACGACCCGGCCGTTCCAGCGGATTTCCCCGCCGCTCCGCGGCAGCAGCCCGAGGATGCCCCTCAGCAGGGTGGTCTTGCCCGACCCGATGCGCCCCGTGATGACCGTGACCGACCCGCGCTCGATGAGCAGGTCGACTCCCTCCACGCCCCGCCCGGATTCCGGGTGAAGGCAGGTAAGGCCGCTCACCTCGAGGCGCTGGAGCTTGTCGGTCTCGGCTTTCTCCGGCCACGCTATCTCCGGTATGCGGGCGGCCGCGTCGCGGCCGGTGAGGTAGAGGGGAAGGTGCTGGACGAGAGCCGCCCCGGGCGCCCCTCCCAGGATCTCGATGAGCCGCCGGAAGGACACCGCCGTCTGACGGTAGTGGGAGAGGTACATGCCCAAGAAGAGAGTCAAGTCGGTGACCCAGGCCAGGTAGTAGACGAAAAGAGAGAAATCGCCGACGGTGAAGGTCCCCGCCTGCATCGAACCTGCCGCCAGGAGGAGGATGAGCCCGGTCCCGAGGCTCACCGTGTTCCCGTAGATGGACTCCAGGACTAGGCTGAAGGCGCGATCCCTGAGCATCGCCTGCTGGCGGTCCTCATTGAGCCGGGAAAGGTGGGCGACCACGTGGTCCTCGGCCCCCGCGACCTGGATGCCCTGGACGGCGCCCCAGGCTTCGCCGATGGCATCGGTGACCTTCCCCGTAGCCTCGCGGGCCAGCTTGCGGTACCGGTCGACCTTGGCCGACCCCACCTGGGCCGCGATGAGCACCGCCACCAGCGGCAGGAAGACGTAGAGCGTGATTCGTGAGTTAACGCTGAACAGGACGGCGATAGAGGCAGCGGCGAAGGACACGGCCCCGATCATGTCCACGGTCCAGCTGAGGTTGTCCTCCACCTGGGTGGCGTCCTCGCGGAACCGCGTGATGGCCTCACCCGGCGACTCGGGGAGGGCTCTGGCGCCGGGCAGTTGGAGGATGCGCTCCAGCGCATTGCGGCGCAGGAGCGTACTCATCGTGAACCGGTGCAGGATGTCGGTCAGGGCCCCGCCGAGGACGAGAACGACCCGGCCCAGGGCGACGCCGATGAGGAGGGCGATGAGCCCCCAGACGCCGATGTCGAGACGAGCGCTACCGGTCAACATGTCGAAAAACTCTCGGGCGAGGAGCCCCGGAATCATCGGCAGCAGGGCGATGGAGGCCCAGAGGATGGCGTTCAGACCATAGAGCCACGGGCGGTAGCGGATGAGGCGCCAGAGGAGCCGGTAGGCTTTCATGCCAGGAGGTCCTCCAAACCGGTCTGGAGCAGGCGATGGAAACGCGATTCGGGGTCGCCGGCCAGAGCCTTGCGGTCGCCGTGCTCCAGGACCCGCCCGTCCTCCAGGATGAGGATCTCGTCCGCGCGAAGGACGGTCCCCAGCCGGTGGGCGATGATGATGCCCGTGCGTCCGGTCAGGGCCTTCGTCACGGCCGCCTCGAGGAGCCGCTCCGTGGCCGGGTCCAGACGGGACGACGCCTCGTCCAGGATGACCAGGCCGGGATTCCCCAGGAAGAGACGGGCGAAGGCCACGAGTTGGGCCTCACCCGCTGAGAGGCCGCCGCTCCCGGACGCGAGTTCCGAGGCCAGTCCGGCCGGCAGAGCGTCGAGCCACGGGCGCAGGCCCAGGTCATCGAGGACCTCGAGCACGCGCTCGTCCGGGATGGATGGGTTGAAGAAGGTCAGGTTGTCCCGGACGCTCGCGTGGAAGAGTTGCACGTCCTGGGTGACCATGCCCACCCGGCGTCTGAGGTCGTTCAGCCGAGCCTGGAGCACGGGCCTGCCGCCAAGGCGGATCTCGCCCCCCGTCGGGTCGTAGAGCCGGAAGAGGAGCCTGGCCAGGGTGGTCTTGCCACTGCCCGTCCGCCCGAGGAGCCCCAGGACGCGCCCGGGCTCGAGCCGGAGGTCAAGATCGGCGAGAACCGGGTCCTCCTCGGCTTCGTAGCGGAAGGACACCTGCCGGAAGTCGACGGACAGCGGGCCCGCAGGAAAGATCGTCCCCCCGCCGCCGGCGTCGGTGCCGCTTTCGGAGGTCGTGCCGCCGCCGGGTCCATCCTCGATGTTGGCCTTGGTGTCCAGGAGTCCCTGGATGCGGGAAATGCCGGCCGCCGCTCGCTGCAGGTCCTGCATCTGCGTGCGGATCTGGTCAAGCGGCCGGCGGATGAGTTCGGTGTAGGTGAAGATGAGGTAGGCCGTGCCGATGGTTATCTCGCCGCGCGAAAAGAGGTAGGCGGAGAGGGCGAAGGCCACGGCCGTGCCGAGGGCGAAGACGATGATGTTGGTCTGCCACATGGCGTAGCCCCAGAGGGAGGCCTTCCTCTGCAGACCGAGCCATCGGCCGACAATCTCGTGGAACCGGCGCATGACGTAGGCCGCGGCCCCGTTGGCGCGGATGTCCTCTGTCCCTGAGAGTCTCTCGCCTAGGAAACCATAGAACTCCGCGCTGACCTGCCGGACGGCCACCCAGTGGGGCGAGGCCTCGCTGCGCAGGCGGAACATCAGGACGAGGGCCCCGATGGCGAAGGCCGAGATGCCGAGGCCCACCCTCACGTCGATACCAAACAACAGGACGAGGACACCGATAAGGAGCAGGGCGTTTCCCACCAGGCCGACGACGAACTGGGAGAAGAAGTTGGAGAGCGTGCTGCAGTCACCGTCGATGCGTTCGATCATCTCGCCCGGGGTCCGGGTCTTCTGGAAACCCATGTCCAGTCGGAGGCAGTGCGTGGCCAGGTCGCGGCGGAGGAGGTTCGTGGCTGTCCAGCCGACCTTCTCGCCGGCGTACCGGGCGAAAGCCGAAAGGAATTGGTTGCCCAGAGCGAAGACCATGTAGACGGCGGCGATGGCCAGGAGAGTCCTCGGGTCGCCGCCCGTTGTGGCCGTGTCGATGAACCGGCGCAGGAACTGCGGATTGGCGAGTTGAAGGGCGATGCTGGCTAGGAGCAGCAGGGCGAGCGACAGCGCCCGAGCCCGCTGGGGCCGGAGGTAGTTGATGAGCAGCTGGTAGTACTGCCGGAGCGGGATGTTCATGATTGTCGGATAGGGAACCCCTTGGCCCTGTGACGGGCAGGCACGGACGGAACCAATCTACCTGCTTTACCGGCCCACGGCAAGAGGCAATCGATGGGAGGACTAACAATGAAGACAGCGCCGGACCCCGCCAGAATCCTTGAACATCTGGGCATCGACGCCTGGTTCGCCGACCGGGAGAAGACTCTGGCTTACGTGAACG
>CALMHV010000287.1 GCA_937863905.1 uncultured Bacillota bacterium | reverse complement strand
GCCGTGACCGCCATCGGCCTCGCGGTAACCCTCCGTCCTGCCCCGCCCGCGTCCGGCATACTGCTTAGCCGGCAGCGCGGTCGAGGGAGGCTGCGGCGCGTGGGGTCGGACGGACTCGACTTCGTCCTGCTTACCGATGTTCCAGCCCGGCCGTGGGGAGGTCGCCCGTCCGTTGGGCGCCTCGTTTCCGTGGGTCTTCGGACTTTGACCGCGCATCTCAACTCGGGCCGCTGGAGCACAGTGACTCTGGACGTTTTTCCGTCTCGGCCTGTCCGAGGGGCGGTCATTCTCTCCGGCCCGGACCCCGGCGCCGCCAATGACCGGCTCCTAGCCCGCTGCCTGGCGCGAACCCGAGGCGCCCGGCGGTCCGGGGCGCGGGTCATCTGCCTCGGAGGCCCGCTGGCCGGCCGCTCGCGGCTGGCGCGGCAGCTGGCCCGGCAGACCGGACTCCCCTGTGCCCCAGGCGAGGCGCTGGAGCGGACGACTCTCCTGGACGCGGCCCTCGTGGTCCTGCGCTGGCGAGGCGTGGACCCGGCTCGGGCTCAGGCCGTGGTCCTGGCCGGGCCGGACGAGTCCCGCGCGGCCGAGGCCGCCGTCGAATACCTGGCCGACAGGACGGGCCGCGTCGGCGTCTGGGGTCTGGACAGGCTGAAAGGCCAAGTCCTCGCGGAGCGCTTGCGGGCCGGAAGCGGCGCCGTCCTCGAGACCTACCGCTCGCTCGAAAGATGCCTTACCTCAGCTCAACTCGTCGTCATCGCGTGGCCCGGGCGGGCTGTCGCCCCGGAGCCGATCTCCATTGACGCCGGGCGCACTCCTCCGGCCGTCCTCGTGGACCTTCGCCCGGGTCGCGCCGCGGCTGGTGAGCGTCCGGACCGGCTGGCCGTCCTGAGCGGCCGCGAAGGCCCGCTCACCAGGGGCTCGGTCTGGAGTTCCCCCGCCCTCGGCCGGGTTCCCTTCGCGGGTCCGCCCTGCCTTAGCCGGGTTC
This sequence comes from uncultured Bacillota bacterium, assembly GCA_937863905.1. Taxonomy (GTDB): domain Bacteria; phylum Bacillota; class Sulfobacillia; order UBA995; family UBA9673; genus CALMHV01. The sequence continues at coordinate 16,933 of CALMHV010000287.1, read as the reverse complement.
TCTACGCCCGTCCGCCTAATCTCGCCGGACTCTCCGAGCCGGGCCTGCCCCCGGGTCTGGTGAGCGCGTCACTAGCCGAGGCCTTCTGTTCGGCCTGGCTGGCGGTCTCCCGGCCCGACCGCCGCTCCCCCCGCTGGACGGCGTGGAGAGCCGGGGTGGCAGGGAGAATGGGGTTCTTCCCCTCAGCGCTCGCTCTCTTGGCGCCAGGCTCCGCCCCCGTCCGTTTCTTGACAGGGCACGGAAGCGGCCCATATAATCGGCTTGACCTTCCAGGGCCTTGGTTTGTGACCGAATAGAAGCAGGCCAAATGCATATATTCAGTGCCGCGGACGGCGACGGAGTTTCTTCCTCGCCGTGCGTTATCACTATAGGGGGTCTACGAGGGTTTGGCGGGCTTGGGCCCGCCACTCGGCCCCCGAGGTGTCCGGGATAGCCCCTACCCGAGAAAGCGTTCGCGAAGGAGAGACCGGGATGCCTGATAAGGAAGTCATCCTATCCGCCGAAGGCCTTCGCAAGCTTGAAGACAAGTTGGAGCACCTCAAGTCGGTGAAACGCCATGAGGTCGCCGAGCGCATCCGCAAGGCCAGGCAATTCGGAGACATAAACGAGAACTCCGAGTACGAGGACGCTAAGAACGAGCAGGCCTTCGTCGAGGGCGAGGTCCTCCAGCTCGAGAAGGTCCTGCGCAACGCCAAGTTGGTCGACGATGTGTCCATCGACCCCCACATCGCCAGCCTGTGGTCCCGGGTGAAGATCCAGGACCTCGGCAGCAGCGAGGTCTACGAATACACCATCGTCGGCTCGACCGAGTCCGACCCGGTCAAGAACCGCATCTCCGACGAATCGCCGGTAGGCCGCGCCTTCCTCGGGCGGCGCGCCGGGGATGTCTTCGAGGTCCAGGTGCCGGCGGGGACCGTCAAGTACAAGGTCCTGGAAGTGGGCCGCTAGAGGCGCCGCCGGCGGTCAGGCGCAGCCCTGCCTCCGGGGCCGCCCTCCGAAAAGGGGTCACCTTTCCGTGGAACAGGACGTCATCTCGGCCCGCCGCGAGAAGCTGGACAAGCTTCGCGAGCTGGGGTTCCGCCCTTTCGGCCACCGCTTCCCTCGAACCCACACCTGTCAGGAGGTCCATGCTTCCTTCGACCAGCTGCAGGGACCGCCGGCGGCCGTTCCCCAGGTCGCCCTGGCGGGCCGCATCATGGCCCTCCGGAGCCACGGCAAGGCCGGTTTCTTCGATCTCGTCGATCAGACAGGCAAGCTTCAGGTCTATGTGCGCCAGGACCGGGTCGACCCCCAGACCTTTGAAGCCTTCTCGCTCAGTGACCTCGGCGATATCGTCGGCGTGCGGGGTGTGGTCTTCCGGACGCGAACCGGCGAAGACACCCTTGAAGCCCAGACCTTTGAAGTGCTGGCTAAGGCTCTGCGGCCCCTGCCCGAGAAGTGGCACGGTCTGCGCGACGTAGATACCCGCTACCGCCAGAGGTACCTCGACCTCATCGCCAATCCGGAGGTCCGCCGGGTCTTCGATGTCCGCAGCGAAGCCACGAGGGTCATGCGGGAGTTCCTCCATGGGGAGGGGTTCACCGAGGTCGAGACCCCGGTCTTCGGCTCTTTGGCCGGTGGTGCGAACGCGCGTCCTTTCGTCACCCACCACAACGCCCAGGACATGACTGTCTACCTGCGTATCGCCACCGAACTCCACCTGAAACGGCTCGTCGTCGGCGGCTTCGAGAAAGTCTTTGAGATCGGGCGCATCTTCCGCAATGAGGGTATCTCGACCAGGCACAACCCCGAGTTCACGATGCTCGAGCTCTACCAGGCCTACGCGGACTACACGGACATGATGGACATCACCGAACGGCTCATCAGCCACACAGCCACCGCTGTCCTGGGGTCGCCGCGGATCACCTACCAGGGGACGAGCGTTGACCTGACCCCGCCGTGGCCTCGTCTGTCCATGGTCGAGGCCCTCCGCCGGCACACGGGGCTCGGCTTGGAGGATCTGGGCGACGACGCCCAGGCCTGCGAGGTGGGCCGGGCCAGGGGTCTGGACATCCCGCCCCACGCGACCAGAGGCATGGTCCTTGACAAACTGGTCGGGGAGTTCGTGGAGCCCCACCTGGTCGGGCCTGTCTTCCTCGTCGACTATCCCCTGGAGCTTTCGCCCCTCGCCAAGAGGAAACCGGACAACCCGGAGTTCGTGGAGCGCTTCGAGGCGTTCGTCTGCGGCGGCGAGGTGGCCAACGCTTTCTCTGAACTCAACGATCCGGACGACCAACGCCAGAGATTCCTCGACCAACTGGCCGAGAAGGCCAAGGGCAACGAAGAGGCCCACGTCATGGACGATGATTATGTAAACGCGCTCGAGCACGGCCTGCCCCCGACCGGGGGACTGGGCATCGGCCTCGACCGCCTGTTTATGCTGCTGACGGACTCCCCGTGCATCCGCGATGTCATCCTCTTCCCGCTCCTGCGGCCGCTCAAGGAGTAGCGATTCGAAGCGGCCGACCATCGAGTATTAGCCGGGAAGGTCTTCCCGGGTTGGCAATCGTGCGAAAAATCGGTAAGTCGCCACAATGCGTGACTCTCTATTCTGACAACAACCGTGACGCCCGATGGCCCGTGCTATAATTGGTCGCGCACGAAAGGCGACATAGCAGCGGTCATGTCGGGCCAAGAAGGGACTTGACCCGTGACGTCTGTTCCGGGCGCTCCGGTTCTGACCATGTCTTTCGACATCGAGGGCCGGAACTTCAAGGCTTCCGGAGAGGCCTCCGGCCGCATCAAGCGAACCCTCGAGCAGGTCGGCCTAGATTGGAACGTGGTCAGGCGGGCCGCTGTCGTGCTGTACGAGGCCGAGATGAACATCGTGATTCACGCTCACCGGGGTGTTCTCAGAGCCGAGATATCCCCCCAGAAAGTGGTTATCGTCGCCGATGACGAAGGCCCGGGCATTCCGGACGTTTCCTTGGCCATGAAAAGGGGCTTCTCGACGGCTCCGGCGGAAATCCGGGAGATGGGTTTCGGGGCCGGGCTGGGCCTTCCCAATATAGAGAAGCACTCCGACCAGATGAGCATAGAGACCGAGGTCGGTCGGGGCACCAAGGTCGTGGCCGTAATCATGGTTCCCGGAGGGGCGCCCGATGTGACGCCGCCCGGCGCGACGCAGGCCGACGCGACGTAGCTCCAGACTCGTTCCCGAGATGATGTTGAGAGGAGCCGGGCGTTGGGCCAGTACTTTCACTCGGTTACCTTGGATAGGGACAAGTGCCGTGGGTGCACCAATTGCATCAAGCGGTGCCCCACGGAGGCGATTCGCGTCCGGGAAGGCAAGGCCCGCATCTTCGAGGAACGCTGCATCGACTGTGGTGAGTGCATCCGCGCCTGCCCGAACCACGCCAAGAGCGCCCTGACCGACCGGCTCGAACGCCTGTCCGAGTTCGAGTACACGGTGGCCCTGCCCGCGCCGTCGTTCTATGGTCAGTTCCGCCGGACGTCGACTCCCGAGACCGTCCTGCGGGCCCTCCTGGGCGTGGGCTTTGACGACATCTTCGAGGTTCCCGTGGCCGCCAGCGCGGTCGGCTACGCGGTGCGCACGTTCATGAACCAGGCCAGCCGGACGCGTCCGCTCATCTCGTCGGCTTGTCCGGCGGTCCTCAGACTCATCCAGGTCCGCTTTCCGGCGCTCCTGGACCACATCATCCCGCTCGAATCGCCCATGGAGGTCTCGGCTCAACTGGCCCGCAAGCGGGCCGAGGCGGCCACGGGAATCCCGCGCGAGCGTATCGGGGTGTTCTTCGTCACGCCCTGCGCGGCTAAGGTGACAGCGGTCAAGCAGCCCGTCGGCCGGGCCAAGTCGGCCGTTGACGGGGCCATCTCCATGTCGGAGGTCTACGGCGCGGCGGTCAGCCACCTCAAGGACGCCGAAAGCGGGCGCCGGTTCCAGGTCGCCCTCGCTTCGGGCCTCGGCTGGGGTCGCGCCGGAGGCGAAAACGCCGAGATCGATCAGGGTGAACTTCTGGCCGTGGATGGCATCCACAACGTGATTACCGTGCTGACCGAAGTGGAGAAGGGGCGCCTCACCGACGTGGACTTCCTCGAGGCTCAGGCCTGCGTGGGCGGCTGCATCGGCGGGCCGCTCGTGCCGGAGAATCCCTTCGTGGCCAGGGCCAACATCAAGGCCATGGCGGACATGGTCGACAGTGGAAACCCGAGGCCGCCGTTCGGCGAGGATGAACTCGCCGCTCTCTATGACTCAGGCGTCTTCACGATGGTGGAGACCATCCCGCCCCGTCCCGTCCTCAAACTGGACGAGGACGTGACCCGGGCCATGGCCAAGGTCGAACGACTCGAGGAGACTCTGGCGCGCCTGCCCAATCTGGACTGCGGTTCTTGCGGCTCGCCGACCTGCCGTTCTCTGGCCGAGGACATCGTCCGGGGGTTGGCCTTCGAGACCGACTGTCTGTTCAAGCTGCGCGAGAGGGTCCGCGACCTGGCGGCCGAGATGAAGGAACTGGCTGAGAAGGTCCCGCCGTCGATGGACCAGCCCTCCGGCAGCGAAAGGACGCCCGAAGTAGGTTAGGAGTGTGAGCGGGAGATGAAGGTCTCCGAAGTGGCCAAGGCACTGGGTCTGGATGTCGTCGCCGGGGTGGCGGGCCTCGATCGCGAAGTGACCGGCGGTTATTCGGGTGACCTGTTGAGCGATGTGATGGCTCGCGCCAAGCCTAAGGACCTTTGGATAACCATTCAGGGACATCAAAACATTGTGGCCGTGGCCGTCCTGACCGAGGTTGCCGGGGTCGTGGTCTCCGGAAGCGTGGAGCCCGAAAGGGACACGCTCGAACGGGCCGACCGCGAGGGCATCCCGGTCATGCGCACGCCCCTGTCCGTCTTTGAGGTGGCGGGCAGGCTGCACAAGCTGCTCTAGGGACGGCGGCGAAACTTGCCAGGACCGGGAGCGGGCACGGCCAAGGCGGGAAAGCCGCGGGTCTTCGCCGCGGACTTGCACGTCCACACGGCCCTGTCGCCGTGCGCCGAGACGGAGATGTCCCCGGGGAACATCGTCGGGCTGGCTCTGGAGTACGGCCTCGACATCGTGGCCGTCACGGACCACAATTCCGGGGCGAACGCCCGGGCGGTCAGCGAGTTCGCGGCCGGGACGGGCCTGGTGGTCTGGCCGGGGATGGAGGTCCAGACCAAGGAGGAAGTGCACCTGGTCGTGCTCGCTGATGACTTGGCCCTCCTGGAGGACTGGCAGGAACTCGTCTACCGGCATCTGCCGTCCCGGCCCAATCGGCCGGACGTGTTCGGGGAGCAGACGCTCTTTGACAACGAAGGCAGGGTCACTGGGGTTCTGGAGAGGCTTCTTCTGACCTCGGTCGACCTGTCCGTGGACGAAGTCCGCCGGGAGGCCCGGCGGCGCGGGCTGGTCTGCTATCCGGCCCACGTCGACCGTCCCGCGTACGGCTATGTCTCCAACCTGGGGTTCCTTCCCCCGGCGAGCGACTTCGACCTCATCGAGGTGTCATCAAGATTGACGCTCGGGGAGGTGAAGGCGAAGTTACCCTCTCTCGAGGGACGAACCATTGTCATCTCTTCCGACGCGCACCGGCTCGAGGAACTCGGACCAGCCCGGACCTGGCTCCACATGGGCCAGCCGACCCTGGACGAGTTCCGAGCGGCGATAGTCGGTCGCGACGGACGGAAGGTTGAAGCACTCTAGTGGGAGCGGAGGGATGTGAAGTCATGGCTGCGAAAGCCGAGTCCGCCACTGGCGCCAAGCTGAAGCTGGCGCCGGGGCAGCCTCTGCCGGCAGATCTGGCGAAGGAGATCGACGTGATCATCGCCAGGTACGACGGGAACCCGAGTTCACTCATCAACATCCTGCACGAAGTGCAGAAAGCGGTGGGCTTTCTCCCGGAGCCGGTCCTCACTCACGTCGCTGAGAAGCTGGGTGTGTCCGTGGCCGACGTGCACGGGGTCGTGAGCTTCTACACGCTGTTCAGCATGAAGCCGAAGGGTAAGCACCGCATCGCTGCCTGCAAGGGTACGGCCTGCTACGTGAGGGGAGCCCCTCGGGTCCTGGAGCGCATCGAGAAGGAACTCGGCGTCAAATTCGGGGACACGACCGAAGACGCGCAGTTCTCCCTCGACATCGTCCGGTGCCTCGGCGCCTGTGGCCTGGGCCCCGTGGCGATGGTCGGTGACGACGTTCACGCTCGCCTCAAGCCCGACCGCATCCCGGCGATGCTCAAGCCGTACCGCTAGCCGGTGGGGAAGGGCGCGTGACAGTGGTTGTTTTCGGGAGCAGAGGAGATATGGGGTGAAAGAGATCTCGCTGCACATCCTGGACATCGTCCAGAACTCCATCGAGGCCGGAGCCACGCGTGTCGCCATAGCGGTGACCGCGGACTCCCAGCGGGATCTGCTCACCGTTGCCATCGCCGACAACGGCCGGGGCATGCCGCCGGACATGGTGGCCAAAGTCACCGACCCCTTCGTGACCACCCGCACGACCAGGCGGGTCGGCCTCGGGCTCCCACTTCTCGCCGCCACCGCCCGGCAGAGCGGCGGTACGTTGACCGTTGCCTCCGCCGAGGGCGAGGGGACAAAGGTAAGCGCGACTTTCGGACTTGGGAACATCGACCGCCCACCCCTGGGCGACATGGCCACGACCCTGGCTTGTCTCCTGGCGGCGAACCCGTCCCTCGAGCTCGAGTACCGGCACCGTGCCGGCGGGCGCGAATTCAGGTTCGGGGCGAGTGAGTTCCTAGGAAAGCTCGACGGCGTGAGCTTCTCCAGCCCGGTGGTCTATCGGGTCGTCAAGGAGCATGTCGACGCCGGGATCCGCGAGGCGCAGTCCAAGGGCGGCATTGCGCTCTAGATTGTGCCCAGCGCCACAATGCTGTTTTGGGAGGGATAACGTGGTCAAGACACTCGAGGACCTAGCCAAGATTAAGGACAAGGCCAAGGCGACTCTCTCGGCGCGTTCCGCCGAGCAGTCGACAAAGGTCGTCATTGGCATGGGGACCTGCGGTATCGCCGCCGGCGCCCGTGAGGTCATGGCGGCCATCCTTGATGAACTGGGCAAGAGGAACCTTGCCGCGGTGACCGTGGCCCAGACGGGCTGTGTCGGGCTTTGCGACAAGGAACCCCTGGTGGAGATCATCCGCTCCGGGAAGCCCAAGGTCATGTACGGGCGGATCAACGCCGAGCGGGCTCGCCGTATCGTGGCTCAAGACATCGTCAACGACCAGATCATCGGGGAATGGGTAGTGGGAACGAAAGCCTAGACCCCATGGCGACTATGGACTCAGGGAGGGGAAACCATGGCATTGCAGAGGGCCCACGTTCTGGTCTGCGCCGGTGCGGGCTGCGTCTCCTCGGGATGCAAGGCGGTCGAGGAGGCCCTAGTCAAGTCGGTTAAGAGTCTCGGTCTGGCCGACGAAGTCCGCATCATCGAGACCGGATGCATGGGGCCGTGCGACATGGGGCCGGTCATCGTGGTCTATCCGGAAGGCGTCTTCTACCGCAAGGTGAAGCCTGAAGACGCTCCGGTTATCGCTGAGGAGCATCTCCTCAAGGGCCGGATCGTCACCCGTCTTCTCTACAAGCAGCCTGGTGTGGAGGAGCCGGTGGCGAGCTATGACGACATCACCTTCTTCAACCGGCAGACCCGGATCGCCCTACGGAACACCGGTCTGATCGATCCGCTTTCCGTGGAAGAGTACATTGCCCGCGACGGATACGCCGCGCTGGGCAAGGCTCTCAGCAAGATGAAGCCGGCCGACGTGGTTGCGGAGATGAAGAAATCCGGTCTCCGCGGCCGTGGCGGCGCCGGCTTCCTGACCGGCGCCAAATGGGAGTTCGCCATGAAGGCCGCCGGCACGCCGAAGTACGTCGTCTGCAACGCCGACGAAGGCGATCCCGGCGCGTTCATGGACCGCTCGGTCCTCGAAGGCGACCCGCACTCCGTCATCGAGGGTATGGCCATCTGCGGGTACACCATCGGCTCCAGCCAAGGCTACGTCTACGTCCGGGCCGAGTATCCGCTGGCGGTCGAGCGTCTCACCCACGCCATCAACCAGGCGCGCGAGTACGGGCTCCTGGGCAAGAACATCTTCGGTCTCGGGTTCGACTTCGACCTCGAGATCCGCGTCGGCGCCGGCGCCTTCGTCTGCGGCGAGGAGACCGCGCTCATGGCGTCCATCGAGGGCCGCCGCGGCGAGCCTCGCCCGCGACCCCCGTTCCCGGCGCAGAGCGGTCTCTGGGGCAAGCCGACCAACATCAACAACGTCGAGACCTGGGCCACGGTCGCGCCCATCATCCTAAGAGGCGGCGACTGGTTGGCCTCCATCGGCACCGAGAAGTCCAAGGGCACCAAGGTCTTCGCCCTGGCCGGCAAGATCGTCAACACCGGCCTCGTCGAGGTCCCGATGGGCATGCCGCTCGGCGAGATCATCTTCGACCTTGGCGGCGGCATCCCCAACGGCAAGCAGTTCAAGGCCGCCCAGACGGGCGGACCGTCCGGAGGCTGCATTCCCAAGGAGCACCTGAACACGCCGACCGACTATGAGAACCTGGCGTCCCTCGGGACGATCATGGGCTCCGGTGGCCTCATCGTCATGGACGAGGACACCTGCATGGTCGACCTCGCCAAGTTCTTCTTGGAGTTCGTCCAGGACGAGTCATGCGGCAAGTGCGCGCCGTGCCGCATCGGCACCAAGCGGATGCTCGAGATCCTCGAGCGCATCACGGTCGGGGAAGGCAAGGAAGGCGACGTCGAACTCCTCGTCGAGCTTGGCGAGCAGATCAAGAACTCGTCTCTCTGCGGCCTCGGGCAGACCGGCCCGAACCCGGTCCTCTCGACCATCCGGTATTTCCGTCACGAGTACGACCAGCACATCCGGGACAAGAAGTGTGTGGCCTCCGTGTGCGCCTCGCTCTTCTTGGCGCCTTGCGAGAACTCGTGCCCGGCCGGCATCGACGTTCCTCTCTACGTCGATCTCGCTCGGCAGGGCCGGTTCGGCGAGGCCCACTCCGTCATCCGGATGGACAACCCGCTGCCCTTGATCTGCGGCCGGGTCTGCACGCACCCGTGCGAGGGCAAGTGCCGGCGCGGCCAGCTCGACGTGCCCATCAACATCCGGGCTCTGAAGCGCTTTGTGGCGGAGTACCCGATGGATGGGAACGGCGCTACCTTCGCTCTTCCCGCTCCGGCGGAGAAGAAGACGGAGAAGGTCGCCGTCGTGGGTTCCGGCCCAGCCGGCCTCACCGCCGCCAACTACCTGGCCCGTAAGGGCTATCAGGTGACGGTGTACGAGTCGCTGCCGGTCATCGGCGGCATGCTGGCGGTGGGCATCCCAGAGTACCGCCTGCCGAAGAAGGCCTTGCGGAAGGAGATCGAGCGGCTGGAGAAGCTCGGGGTCACCTTCAAGACCAAGGTCCGGATCGGCCAGGACATCTCCCTCGCCGACCTCAGGAAGAAGCACAACGCAGTGTTCGTGGCTGTCGGCGCCCACCTCGGCCAGAAGCTAGGTCTCCCGGGCGAAGACGCCGACGGCGTCTTCGACGCGGTCACCTTCCTCCGCGAGGTCAATCTTGGCCAGACCAAGAGCCTGAAGGGCAAGACGGTCCTCGTCATCGGCGGCGGCAACGCCGCGGTGGACGCGGCCCGGTCGAGCCTGCGGCTTGGCGCCAAGAAGGTCTCCCTGGTCTACCGGCGCTCGAAGGCTGAGATGCCGGCCCTGGAGGAAGAGATCGACGAAGCCGAGCGCGAGGGTATCGAGATTCGGACCCTCGTGGCGCCGAAGCGCATCGTGGCTAAGAGCGGCAAGGTCGTCGGCCTCGAGTGCGTGACGTGCAGCCTGGGCGAGTACGACAAGTCCGGGCGCCGGCGTCCCATTCCGAAGGACGGCTCCGAGTTCACGCTCGACGCCGAAGTCGTCATCGCCGCCATCGGCCAGGCCGTCGCGCTCGACGGCATCGCCGACAAGGCGGGTCTCGCCGCGGAGCGCGGCCTGGTCCGGGCTTGCGACAAGACCGGCGCGACCAATCTCGACGGTGTGTTCGCCGGCGGCGACTGCGTGACCGGACCCGACACGGTTATCGAAGCCATCGCGGCCGGCAAGCGTGCCGCGTCGGCGATCGACAAGTACCTGGGCGGTGACGGCAGCCTCTTCGCCAAGCCCGAGGTCGTCCGCAAGCTGACGGCCCCGATTATCGAGACCGAGACACCGCGCGAGCACGTGCCGTGCGTTCCGGTTGAGAAGAGGATCTCCGACTTCACCGAGGTCGAACTCGGGTACACGGCCGGTATGGCCCAGAAGGAGGCCGCTCGTTGCCTCCGCTGCGACGTGAGGGACTAACCCCGCGAGGGAGACGTAACCGAACGGAGTGTGACACACATGGCTACGGTCAAGCTGACCGTCGATGGAGTCCCGGTAGAGGTTGAAGCCGGGTCCACCGTCCTCAAGGCCGCGGAGAAGGCCGGGATCAACATCCCGACCCTGTGCTACCTTGAAGGAATCCACGAGGTCGGGGCCTGCCGGGTTTGCGTGGTCGATGTCGGGGCCAAGGCCCTCCAGGCCGCGTGCGTGGCTCCCGTCGCCGAGGGTATGAAGGTCCTCACCAACACCCCGGCCGTAAGGACAGCCCGGAAGACCACGGTGGAGCTGATTCTGTCCAACCACCCGGACAATTGCCCGAGCTGCGTCCGCAACCTGAACTGCGAACTGCAGGCTCTGGCCGAATCCCTGAACATCCGGGGGAACCGGTTCGAGGGCGCCCGGAACGAGTGGACGCCCGATGTCTCGAGCCACTCGATCGTGCGCGACCCGAACAAGTGCATCCTCTGCCGGCGCTGCGTCAGCGTCTGCGAGAAGGTGCAGGGCGTGCAGGCCATCGGCCCGATTAACCGTGGCTTCAACACGGTCATCGCCCCGGCCTTCGGCGAGTTGCTGGCCGACAGCGTCTGCGTCAACTGCGGCCAGTGCATTCTCGTCTGCCCGGTGGGCGCGCTCTACGAGAAGGACGGCATCGCCAAGACCTGGGCCGCCCTGTCCGACCCCGGAAAGCACGTGGTCGTCCAGACCGCCCCGGCGGTGCGCGTGGCCCTCGGTGAGACGCAGGGCGGAGAGCCCGGTGAGGTCGTGACCGGCCAAATGGTGGCCGGCCTGCGCCGTCTCGGGTTCGACGGCGTCATGGACACCGACTTCACCGCCGACCTGACCATCCTGGAGGAGGGCACGGAACTCATCGAGCGCCTCACCAAGGGTGGGGTCCTCCCGATGATCACCTCGTGCAGCCCCGGGTGGATCAAGTTCATCGAGCACTTCTACCCGGACCTTCTGCCGAACCTGTCCACCTGCAAGTCGCCGCAGCAGATGTTCGGCGCCTTGGCCAAGACCTTCTACGCCGAGAAGAAGGGCATCGACCCGGCGAGCATCTTCTCCGTGTCGATCATGCCCTGCACGGCCAAGAAGTTCGAGTGCGAGCGTCCTGAGATGCGCGACAGCGGCTACCAGGACGTCGACGTCGTCTTGACGACCCGCGAACTCGGTCGCATGATGAAGGAGGCCGGGATCGTCCTCGACAAGCTACCCGAGGAGGAGTACGACCCGCCGATGGGTCTGACGACCGGCGCGGCCGTCATCTTCGGCGCTACCGGCGGTGTGTGCGAGGCCGCCCTGCGGACCGTCTACGAGGTTGTCACCAAGGAGCCGCTGAAGGACGTCAACTTCAAGTTCTGCCGCGGCCTCGCGGGGGTCAAGGAGGCCGAGGTCGACCTGAAGGGGACCAAGGTCAAGGTCGCCGTGTCCCACAGCCTGTCGAACGCGCGGAAGGTCCTGGACATGGTCCGCGCGGGCAACCCGAACGGCTGGGCTTTCATCGAGGTCATGTGTTGCCCCGGCGGCTGCATCGGCGGCGGCGGGCAGCCCATCCCGACCAACACGGCTATCCGCCAGAAGCGCATCGACGGCACCTACACCGCCGACGAGCGGCTGGCCATTCGGAAATCGCACGAGAACCCGGCCATCACGGCCATCTACAAGGAGTTCCTGGGCCAGCCTCTAGGGCACAAGTCACACGAACTCCTGCACACGAAGTACACGCCGCGGGGCCGGTACAGAATCCGGAAGGAGAAGGCGGCCGACTAGAGCGGTCGCCTGGACCGGCTGGTCCCGGTCAGGCCAAGCTGGCACAAGACCAGCGAGAGCCTGGCCGGAGGAAAGCCAGCGCCAACTGAACAGAAGCTCCCAGGAACTGAAAGTCCGCCCGCGAGGGGGCCGGCGGTCTTCCGGACCGGTCCCTTCGCTTTTTTGTCGGGGGGCCGGTCGCCGCCGGCCCGCTTGCTTCGGCAACCGCGGTCTCGGTAGATCAAGGAGGTGAGAGGATGGCTAAGCAAGAGAAGCAGGCTATCGACGTGGACCGTGTCGACAAGATCGTTGCCCGGCACGCCAGCCGCGAGGGAGCGCTCCTGCCGGTTCTTAAGGAAGTCCAGGACCTCGTCGGCTACCTGCCGGAGGAGGCTCTGAAGAGAGTGGCCCTCGGACTCGGGCTCTCTCTGAGCCGGGTCTATGGTGTGGCTACGTTCTACTCGCTCTTCTACACCACACCGAAGGGCAAGTACGTGGTGCGGGTGTGCGAGAGCGCCCCCTGCCACGTGCAGGGCGCCCCGGAGGTCATCGCGGCCATCGAACGCGAACTCGGCGTCCCCTTCGGGGAAACGACGCCCGACGGCCGGTTCACTCTCGAGATGGTGAGCTGCCTCGGCGTCTGCGGGGTCGCCCCCGCCGTCATGGTTGAAGACCGGGTCTACGGCAACCTCACCCCGGAGACGGTCATCGCCGTTCTCCAGGAGTACAGGTAGAGGATAAGGAGGGTTGACCATGAGGCTGTTCCGCGCGCACGTGCTGGTCTGCGCTGGCACCAACTGTTCGCTGAAGTCGAACAAGGCGGTCCAGGACAGGCTGGTCCGGGAGGTAGAACGTCGCGGCCTCGCCGACGAGATCAAGGTCGTCGAGACCGGCTGTTTCGGTCTTTGCGAGCAGGGACCGACCGTGGTCGTCTATCCTGAAGGCGTCCTCTACTGCCGTGTGACACCGGACGACGTTCCGGAACTGGTAGAGGAACACCTTCTCAAGGGCAGACGGCTCGACCGGCTGCTGTACCGGGAAGAGGTCCCGGCGGCGGGCGCCGCGGTCTCCGCGGGTCCCAAGGCTTTCCAGACCGTGCCCGAGATGAACTTCTTCCGGGGCCAGGTGCGCATCGTCCTGCGCAACTGCGGCATCATCGACCCCGAGTCCATCGAGGAGTACATCGCCAATGGCGGCTACGAGGCCCTTGGCAAGGCCATCACGGCGATGACGCCGGCGGCCGTGGTCGAGGAGGTCAAAGCTTCCGGTCTCCGCGGTCGCGGCGGCGCCGGCTTCCCGGCCGGCCTGAAATGGGAGTTCGCCGCCAAGGCCAAGGGAGACACGAAGTACATCGTCTGCAACGCCGACGAGGGCGAGCCCGGAACCTTTAAGGACCGGCTCATCCTCGAGGGCGACCCGCACGCCATCATCGAAGGCATGGCCTTGGCCGCCTACGCTATCGGCGCGACCCAGGGCTACGTGTACATCCGCGGCGAGTACGGGCTGTCCATCGACAGGCTCCAAAAGGCCATCAACCGGGCGAAGGAGATGAAGCTCCTGGGCCGGGGGATTTTCGGGTCGAAGTTCGACTTCGACATCGAGATCCGGACCGGCGCCGGCGCCTACATTTGCGGCGAAGAGACGGCCCTGTTTGAATCGCTCGAGGGCGGGCGCGGCGAGCCGCGACTCAAGCCGCCGTACCCGACCGACTCCGGCCTGTTTGGCAAGCCCACGGCCATCAACAACGTTGAGACTCTGGCCAGTGTCGCTCAGATCATCGCCAACGGCGCGAAGTGGTACCGGGGCTTCGGCACGGAGCGCTCCCCCGGCACCAAGGTCTTCACGCTCACCGGCGACATCGTCAACGAGGGCCTCATCGAAGTCCCGATGGGCATCACCCTGCGCGAGATTATCTTCGGTATCGGAGGCGGCGTGCCGAACGGCCGCTCCTTCAAGATGGCGCAGAGCGGCGGCACTTCCGGGGGCTGCCTGCCGGCGGCCCTGCTGGATGTGCCGATGGACTACGATGAACTCGCCAAGGCCGGCGCGGCCCTGGGTTCCGGGGCCCTGCTCATCATGGACGACACGCACTGCATCGTGGACATCGCCCGGGTGTTCGCCCGGTTCTTCATGCACGAGTCGTGCGGCAAGTGCGTCCCGTGCCGCGAGGGCACTTTCCGGCTCCACGAGTTCGTGGAGAACGCGACCAAGGGCAAGGCGACCCCACAGGACCTGCAGACCGTGCACGCCCTGGCCCGGACGATGGCCTTGGCCAGTTTGTGCCCGCTCGGCCAGGCGGCGCCGGTCCCGCTCCTCTCCACGCTGCAGTACTTCCGCGACGAGTACGACCAGCACATAAATGAGAAACGCTGCCCGACGGGTACCTGCCGTGGCCTGGCCACGCCGGCGAAGGCCCTGTCGGCGGCCGGAAAGGGGGCGTGAGGCCGTGAAACTGACCATCAACAACCTCCCGGTCGAAGTCCCGGCCGGCACCACCGTCCTCGCCGCGGCCGAGAAGGCAGGGGTCCGCATCCCGACCCTATGCCATCATCCTGACCAGGACGTCAAGGGCGTCTGCCGCGTGTGCGTGGTCGAGGTCGAGAAGTCCCGCACTCTCCAGGCGGCCTGTGCGTTCCCGGTGGCCGAGGGCATGGTCGTCCGGACGAACACGGCGGCCGTCAGGGAAGCCCGGCGCGTCATCGTCGAACTCATGCTCTCCAGGCACCCGAAGGACTGCCTGGGCTGCGCGCGCAACCGGCGCTGCGAACTCCAGGCCCTCGCCGAGGAGCTTGGCGTGCGGGACGTGCGCTTCACCCATATCGAGAAGAAGCACCCCAAGGACGAATCCACGCCTTCCCTCGTCCGCGACCCCGCCAAGTGCGTGGTCTGCCGGCGGTGCGTCTACACGTGTAACGAAGTCCAGGCCGTCGGCGCCCTCTTCCCCGCCTACCGCGGGCACGAGACCGTCGTCGTCCCGGCCTACGACAAGCCTCTGCTGGACATTGCCTGCTCCCTCTGTGGGCAGTGCGTACACGCCTGCCCGGTCGGCGCCATAACCGAGCACGACGACACCGACAAGGTCTGGGCGGCCCTGGCCGACCCGAAGACCCACGTTGTCGTGCAGACGGCGCCGGCCATCCGGGCGACTCTGGGCGAGGAGGCCGGCCTGCCGCCCGGGACGTTGGTCACCGGCAAGATGGTCGCCGCTCTGCGGCGTCTCGGTTTCGACCGCGTGTTCGACACCGACTTCACCGCCGACCTGACCATCATGGAGGAGGGCTCCGAACTCATCCAGCGGCTCACGACCGGGGGTACGCTCCCCGTCATCACCTCGTGCAGCCCGGGCTGGATCAAGTTCATCGAGCACTTCTACCCTGAGCTGCTGCCCAACCTCTCCACGTGCAAGTCGCCGCAGCAGATGTTCGGGGCCCTGGCCAAGACCTACTACGCCAAGAAGGCGGGCATCGACCCGGCCAGCATCTTCGTCGTGTCGATCATGCCCTGCACGGCGAAGAAGTTCGAGGCCGCCCGTCCCGAGATGAACGCGAGCGGGTACCGCGACGTGGATGTCGTCCTCACCTCCCGGGAGCTCGGCCGCATGTTCCGCGAATCCGGCGTGGACTGGGGCCGTCTGGCCGACGAGGAGTTCGACGATCCGCTAGGCCGGTCCACCGGAGCGGCGGCCATCTTCGGCGCCACCGGCGGCGTCATGGAGGCGGCCCTGCGGACGGCGTACGAACTGGTAACGAAGAAGGAACTGAAGAATCTCGATTTCGTAGCCGTCCGGGGTATGACCAAGATCAAAGAAGCCACCATCGACCTTGACGGGACGAAGATCAACGTGGCCGTGGCCCACGGGCTGGGCAACGCGAAGGAGTTGCTGGAGCGCATCAAGCGCGGCGAGAAGACCTACCACTTCGTTGAGATCATGGCTTGCCCCGGCGGGTGCATCGGAGGCGGCGGCCAGCCGATCAAGACGACGAACGCCGTGCGCGAGCAGCGCATCGACGCCATCTATCGCGAAGACAAGCGTATGCCGCTCCGGAAGTCGCACGAGAACCCGGCCATCACCCAGATCTACGCCGAGTTTCTCGGCCAGCCGCTCGGGCACAAGTCCCACGAACTCCTTCACACGCACTACACGGCGCGCGAGAAGGTGTAGGGGACACTTGCCGGCTCGGAGGGCAAGGAGTAAGATGGTTTCGTAGCGAGCCTGATAACTAAGACTAGTCCTGAGGTCAGGCTTGGGTCCGGTCGAGGCGGCGAAAGCCGCGACGGCGAGGGGTCCAAGCTGAAGCCGGGGGAGAGGCAAGGACGGCTCGCCGCCCGCCGCCACATCTGGAGGGCCCTCTCCCTAGTGAGAGGGCCCTCTTCGTTTCGGGGTTCCCCGCTCGCGGCTGGTCCCGGCCGACTCAGGGCTTTCGTCGGACGAGGAGCGTGACGTCGATGGCCGGTGGGATGGAACCGAAGACGGCTTCCCCGGAGCTGGTGGACCGGAGGCGACGCATCGGGGTCGTCGGCATCGTGGTTACCGACCGGGGGACTCAGGCCCGCAAGGTCCAGGAGATCCTTTCCGAGGACGGGGATCTCATCGTCGGGCGCCTGGGCATTCCCTACCGGGAGCGGGGCGTATCGGTCATCGCCCTGATTGTGGACGGCGACACAGACCGCCTCGGGGCCTTGACCGGGAAGCTCGGCGGGCTCGAGGGCACGCACGTGCGAAGCGCCTTGACTTCCTTTGCCGACCCGCTGGATAGCGGGTAGGGCGCGGGCCCGTCGGTCGGGCGCGAGTCCGTCGG
>CALMHV010000286.1 GCA_937863905.1 uncultured Bacillota bacterium | reverse complement strand
GATGACGGAGTCGGCGACCACGTCCATGTGGCTATTGGTGTAGACGCGCCGCGGGATGGTCAGGCGCACGAGTTCGAGCTTGGGGAAGCGCTCCCGGCCTGCCTTGTCGCGCCCGGCCGAGACGTTCCCGCGCTCCATGCCGCGGACCCCCGAGTCGACGTAGAGGGCGGCCGCCAGGGCCTGGGCCGGGTACTCCGCCTGCGGGACGTGGTCGAGAAAGGCCCGCGCGTCCAGGAACACGGCGTGCCCGCCGACCGGCCGCACAATGGGCACCCCGGCCGAGATGAGCTGCTCGCCCAAATACCGGACCTGGCCGATGCGGAAGGCCAGGTAATCGTCGTCCACCATCTCGTAGATGCCGCGGGCCATGGCCTCCATGTCGCGCCCGGCCAGACCGCCGTAGGTGGGCATGCCCTCGAAGACGACCACGAGTTGGGTGAGCTTGTCGTAGACGTCCTTCTCGTTGGTGGCCGCGAACCCACCGATGTTGACGAGGTTGTCCTTCTTGCCGCTCATGGTGCAGCCGTCGCCGTAGGACATCATCTCGCGGAGGATGGCCCGGACGGGCTTGTCCCGGTAGCCTTCCTCGCGCTGCTGGATGAAGTAGGCGTTCTCCGCGCAGCGGGTGGCGTCGAAGAGGACGCGGATGGGCTGCCCGTCGGAGCGCTTGTAGCGCCCGCAGAGTTCGCGCACGGCCCGCAGGTTGGCCAGGGACACGGGTTGGCCGCCGGCCATGTTCACGGTCACGGCCACGCTGACGTAGGGGATCTTGTCCGGGCCGACCTTCTGGATGAGAGCCTCAAGCTTGCCGAGGTCCACGTTGCCCTTGAAGGGGTGGTCCTGCTGGGCGTCGTGGGCCTGGTCGATGACGACGTCCACGAAGGTGCCGCCGGCCCGCTCCTGGTGCTCGCGGGTCGTGGTGAAGTACATGTTGCCCGGGACGAAGTCGCCGGGCTTGATGAGAATCTGGGAGATGAGGTGCTCGGCGCCGCGCCCCTGGTGGGTGGGGCACATGTATTTGAACCCGTAGATGTCCTCGACGGCGTCCCAGAGGTGCCGCCAGTTCACCGAGCCGGCGTAGGCCTCGTCGCCGAGCATCATCCCGGCCCACTGGTTGTCGCTCATGGCCGAGGTGCCGCTGTCGGTGAGAAGGTCGATGTAGACCTTCGGGGATTCCAGGAGGAACGTGTTGAACCCGGCCTTCTGGAGTTCGGTCTCCCGCTCGGACCGGGTGGTCATCTTGATGGGTTCGACCATCTTTATCTTGTACGGTTCCGCCAGCCTGCGCTGCCGCGCCACCCGCCTACTCCCCCTCTTACAGTCTCTCGAACCTGGCCGTGAAGTGCCGGAGAACGGGCGGCTCGTGGGTGAAGGCCAGCCCGCGAAGCTGCCCGCGCCGTTCCAGAACGCGACGGCAAGTGCCGGCGACCACGTCCAGGTGCTGCCGGGTGTAGACCCGACGCGGGATAGCCAGCCGCACCATCTCGAGCCTCGGGAAACGGTTCTCCCCGGTCGCCGGGTCGCGCCCGGCCAGGACCGTCCCTATCTCCACCCCCCTCACCCCTCCCTCGAGGTAGAGTTCGACCGTGAGGGCCTGCGCGGGATACTGCTCCCGCGGCAGGTTCGGGAGGAAGCGCAAGGCGTCGAGGTACACAGCGTGCCCGCCGACCGGCTCGATGATGGGAACGCCGGCCTCCTTGAGGCTCCGGCCGAGGTAGGCGACGTGGCCGACGCGGTAGGCCAGGTAGTCCTCGTCCACGACTTCCTCGAGCCCGCGGGCCATGGCCTCCATGTCCCGCCCGGCCAGACCGCCGTAGGTCGGGAAGCCCTCGAAGAGCACGGCCCAGACCGTGGCCCGCTGGTAGACCTCGGGGTCGCGCAAGGCGATGAAGCCGCCGATGTTGACCAGGCCATCCTTCTTGCCGCTCATCGTGCAGCCGTCGACGTAAGAGAACATCTCCCGGGCAATCTCGCGAACCGCCCTATTCCCGTAGCCCGGCTCCCTCAGCTTGATGAAGAAGGCGTTCTCGGCAAACCGCGCCGCGTCGAGGTAGAGAGGAACCTCGTGGCGGCGGCAGATCTCGGAAGCGGCGCGGAGGTTGGCCATCGAGACGGGCTGGCCGCCCGCGCTGTTACAGGTCACGGTGATGAGGACGAAAGGTATGGAAAGGTCGGCGCCGGCGGCCGGCGCCGTTCCCGCCGTGGGCTCCTGCCGCCTGGCGAGGGTCTTCTCGAGCTTGTCGAGGTCGATGTTGCCCTTGAACGGGAGGTCGGCCACCGGGTCGTAGGCGTCTTCGGTGACGAGGTCGAGGGCCGTGCCCCCCCGGTGCTCGACGTGGGCCCGCGTCGTGTCGAAGTGCATGTTGTTGGGGACGACGTCGCCTGGCCGCACCAGAGTCGTGAAGAGGACGTTCTCGGCCGCCCGCCCCTGGTGGGTCGGGATGACCAGGGGGAAACCCATGACGCCCGCCACGGCCTCCTGGAGGCGATAGAAACTCCGGCTCCCGGCGTAGGCCTCGTCGCCGACCATGAGCCCGGCCCACTGGGCGTCACTCATGGCCGAGGTGCCGCTGTCGGTCAGGAGGTCGATGTAGACGGCCTCCGACCGGAGGCCAAAGACGTTGAAGCCGACCTCCTCGATGAGCTTCTCGCGTTCAGGCCGTGTGGTGCGGCGGATGGTCTCGACGACCTTTATCCGGAACGGCTCCGCCTCAGGCCACCAGCCGGGCTCTCCCGCCTTCGGTGAATCCAATATCCCGTCCCTCCCCCCGGGTTCTTCCCCCACAGTCCTCTCAGATGAGCCTAAAGCGCAGGAGCGCGCCGATGGCGCCTCTGGCCTCGAGACGCCGCCTGGCCGGCTCGCTCGAGATGTGCCACGTCTGGGCGCCTGTCTCGGTAGCCCGATCGACAATCTCGCGGACCAGGTACGGGACGGGGCGCATCCCGCCACGGCCACAGGCCGGGCAGTCCTTCTCGTCCCCCACCGATAGGAAACCGCACTCCGGGCACGTCAACCCGGGTTGGTCGTAGTCCCCCGCCACCAGGAGCGAAGCCACCGCTCCGCGCCGGAGCGCGCCCAGGGTGGCCGCCAGGCCCGTCACGCCGGTCCCGGTCGCCTCGACCGCCTCGACGAGACGGTCGATGAGGCCCGCGTCCCGGGTCGCGCGGCCGGCGACGGCCAGGGTCTCGCAGGCCGCGGCCACCTGGTCGAGCGGGGCGGTCACCTCGACCGGGACCTCACCCGCCAGGTGCGGCCGCAAGGCCGGGCTCAGGCCGTCCCGGAGCGCGGCCACGCTCTCGGCCGGACCACCGAGGACCAGGCCGTCGAAATCCCGTTCGCCGAAGGCTTCCCTGGCCGCCTCGGCCACTTTGTGGATGTGCTTTCCGACGTGGTCCTCGATATGCCGGTCGATCCCGCGCTCGGCGTTGCCGCGGTACCCGCCCTCGCTGACCTGCCCGGGCACGTCCGAGGCCAACTCGAGGAGCTGGTGCGCCCGCCCCAGGTGGACGCCGACCAGCCGGGCCTGGGCCCGGTCGGTCAGGACCACCAGGTAGCGGGGATGCTCGTCCAGAGCGGCGGCGAGCACCCGGACGTTCGGCGTCTCGCCGATGAGAAGACGGCTCTTCACCGGCCACGGCAGGTCGAAGACCTGCTCCCAATCGGCGCCCGAGGCGACGAAGGCGGCGACCGCCTTCCCGCTCCGGGCCGGAGTGTCGCGGGCGATGCGCTCGAGTACACCCAGGTCGGCCTCGACCGACTGACGCTGCTTGCGGGTGAGGTTCCGGGCTTCAAGACCGGCCCGGGCCTCACGGAGGAGCCCCTTGAGCGCACCCGGGCGGGCTCGGCCGCCCGGGACCGTCCGGTCGATATCCAGGTAGAGAGTGGTCACAAAGTAGGGGATGGGCCGAAAGCGGGCGAGGTCTTCGACCTGCCGCCTGGTCAGAACAGGTGTCCGCTGCTTGCCCAACGTGTCGCGGCCTCCTTACGCCACGGTCTCGAGGGCCAGAGTCTTCACGGCCTCGATGGCCTGGTCTATCTCCTCCTCGGTGTTGAAGAACGCACAGGAGAACCGGGTGGCCTCAAGCTCCCTGACCGGCCGGGTGAGGACCCGGAAGCGCCTGGCCAGGGTCTCCTGGAATGCCTCGCCGCCCATACCCTCCAGGCGACACGCGACGAGCGCCGTGGCCATTTCCGGGGAGACGGCGGCGTCCGGACCCACGAGGGAGACCCCCTTGACGGCCCGGAGCCCCTCGCGCAGACGCCGGGAAAGCTCGCGACCCCGGCCCTCGATGCGGTCGAGCCCGACGCGGCCGAGAAAGACAAGGGCTTCCGGCCAGGCCTGCCAGAGAGGGTGGCACCTCGTGCCGAACTCGAAGCGTTGAGCCGTCGGGCCGTAGGTGAGGTGCCCGTCCTCGCCGGAAGTGTGGGCTTGGGGGCTGCCGGCGCCCACGCGGTCCGGAAGGAGTTCGACGAGAGCCTCCTTCGAGACAAAGAGGGCGCCCGTGCCGGCCGGCCCGAGAAGCCATTTGTGCCCGTTGAAGGAGTAGAAATCGCAGCCAAGAGAGCGAAGGTCCAGGGGGAACTGGCCGACCGACTGGGCCCCGTCGAACATCACGGGAACCCCCTGGCCGTGGGCCACCTCGGTTATCTCTTTCGCGGGAACGCGCAGGCCGGTCTGGCAAGTGACGTGGCTCATGGCCACGAGGCGAGTCCGCGGGGTGATGAGCGAGGCCACCTCCTCCACGGTCTGCGAAGGACTGCGGAACGATAGCCGGGCGATGCGGATGCCGATGCCCCTAGTCTGACGCAGATGGAGCCAGATTAGCAGGCCGGCCGGGTGCTCCTGGTCGGAGATGATGACCTCGTCTCCGGCCTTCCACTGTATACCGTTGGCCACGATGTTGATGCCATCGGTGGCGTTGCCGGTGAGAGCCAGTTCCTCGCCGGTCACTCCGAGGAAGGCGCCTATCGGTTCCTTGGCCGCGAGCGAGGCTTTGGCCGTGGCGATGTAGACCTCGGGGTCGCCGGGACCGCCGGCCTGCCAGGCCTCGTAGAGTTCGAAGAGACGGCGGGTGACGGCGTGAGGCGACGGCCCTTGGGTCCCGGTGTTGAGATAGACGCCCCGGTCGAGCCCGGGGATTTCGCGCCGAAGAGCCGCCAGGGTCTTGGGGTCGGCGAGGTCGGTGAGGTCGGGTACGAGGGTCAAGAAACGGTCGCCTCCGAGGCCTGAGGACTTCCTCGCCGGGGGAGGTGTTCCCTGCAGACACCAAGAGCGGGCGCGGCCCGGCCCGTCGTCAGAGGACGACGGCCTTCCCCTCGTAGACGAGGCCCCTGGCCCCGTCCAGGGTGACGAGTTCGCCGTCGGGAAGCAGGCGGAGGGCGCCGGTCACCCCGACGACGGCCACGCGTTCCAGGGCGCGGGCCTGCGCCGCGGTAAACGATATCTCGCCGCCGTCCTCCACGACCCAGGCGAGGGCCTTCGCCATCGCCGGCAGCCAGTCTTCGCCCAGAGCCGGCGCGACCAGCACGTCGCCCTCGGTCACTTTCTCTCGGGCCTCACCCGCCGTCCGGCAGATGCGGACGCGACCGGTGGCCGAGGCGGGAAGCAGCCCCTGGCCCCGGGCAATCACGCACCCCAGGGTGTGGACCTTGATGAGGTTGGTCGTGCCCGGGTTTCCCGGCGGGGCGCCGGCCGTGATGACGATGAGCGAGCCCGGGTCCACCAGGCCGCTCTGACGCGCGGCGGTCGCGGCGCGGTTGAACATCTCGTCCGTGGTCGCCGCCTCATCGACCCGCACCGGGTACACGCCCCAGGTGAGGGTCTGCTGGCGGGCTATCGCCTCGCTCGAGGTGACCGCGATGATCGGAGCCGCCGGACGGTGGCGGGCCACCATCCGGGCCGTGAAGCCCGAAGCCGTGGCCGTGACGATGGCTCCCGCCCCGAGGCTGTCGGCGACAGCGACGGTGGCCAGGCTGATGGACTCGGTGACCCCAGGGACGGCCGGGGCCGGGAAGGCGATTGTCGGCTGGCGGCGGGCGATTCGGCCGAGCCCGAGAGCGCTCTCGGCTCTCCGGGCGATACGGGCCATCATTTCCACGGCCTCGACGGGGTAGCTGCCGGTGGCCGTCTCGGCCGAGAGCATCACGGCGTCGGTGCCGTCGAAGATGGCGTTGGCCACGTCGCTCGCCTCGGCCCTCGTCGGCCGCGGGTGTTCCACCATCGATTCGAGCATCTGGGTGGCGGTGATGACCGGCTTGCCGGCGACCATCGCCCGGGCGATGAGGTCCTTCTGGATGATGGGGACGTCCTCGGCCGGAACTTCGACCCCGAGGTCCCCCCGGGCGACCATGAGACCGTCGGCGGCGGCGATGATGTCGCCCAGGTTGTCGAGAGCATCCTGGCACTCAATCTTGGCGACAATCATCTGGCGACCGCCCCGGGCCGTCAGGAAGTCACGCACGGCATGGATGTCCTCGGCGCGCCGGACGAACGAGGCGGCGACAAAATCGGCGCCGAGGGTGACGGCCATCCCAATGTCGGCTTCGTCCTTCGGGTTCATGAAGGGGACGTCGAGCCGGCGCCCGGGCACGATCACTTTCTTGCGGTCGCCCAGGACACCGCCGACGCGCACCACGGTGATGATCTCGCCGGCGGGAGCCCCCGGCTGATGGCGCCCGGCGG
>CALMHV010000285.1 GCA_937863905.1 uncultured Bacillota bacterium | reverse complement strand
CCCTCACCGTCCCGAGCGAGTGGCAGGGCGGGCGGGTCATCCTGCCCTTCGCCGCCCTAGACTCCCTGGCCGTCACGGTTGACGGGCAGACGACGGAAGTGACGGCGGTCGAGCACCTGCTGGCCATACCGGCGGTCCCCGGTGAGCGCAAGATAGTCCTCACGGTGAAGGCCCCGCCTCTGGCTCTGGTGGGAGCGTTCGTTTCCGGGCTCGCCGCCCTGCTCGTGGCCGGGTACGTGCTGACCCAGGTGGGACGGACGCCGGTCAAACGCAAGGAGGTGGCCGGCTAGATGAGGCGACTATCCCGGGCCACGGCCTCGCGGTCGCGGGTGAGCCCGTGGCTCCTTGCGGCCGTGGCCGCTCTCATTGTGATCACCGTTCTGGCCGTCTTCGCGTCGACGGCCCAGGCAGCCAGCATCGTCCTCTAGGAGGAGGAGCGCAGACGCCCGGCGGCCTGTCCGTCCTGACCGTCTCCCGGCGCACCGACATGGTGCGGTGGTACCCCGACGACCTCATCCGCCGCCTCCTCCGCTACCGGCCCGAGCAGGTCCACAGCCTGGTCCTCTTCACGAAGTTCCCGGCGGCCGTGCTGGCCGACCCGCTGCGGGCGGTCCTGGCCCGATACGACCAGGTCGTGGTTCACATCACCATCACCGGCCTGGGCGGCACTCGCCTGGAACCGCGCGTCCCGCCGCCCGAGGAGACCCTGGCTGTCCTCCCCGGGCTTGTCGATTTCGTCGGGTCACCGGAGCGGGTTGTCGTCCGCATCGACCCCATCGTCCATTGGCGGGAGCCCGCCGAGCCGAGTCACGGCTCGGAAGTTCGCTCCAATAGCCGGTCCTTCGCCGCGATAGCCGGCCAGGCCGTGGCTGCGGGGGTTCGCGGGCTCAAGACCAGTCTGGCCTCACCCTACGCCAAGGTCATCAGCCGCTTCCAGGCGGCCGGGCTTGAGCTCGTGACCCTTGAGGGCGAGCCGCGCGAACGGGTCCTAGCGACCCTGGAGCGCGAGGCGGCCGCAGCCGGGGCGGGCCTGCAATTCTGTTGTGAGGCCACGCGCCCCATGACGGCCTGCGTGGACGCGGCTCTCCTCAGCCGCCTTCACCCGCGCGGGCTGCCCGCCCGCCCCGACCGGGCCGGCGGACAGCGCGTCCACTGCGGCTGCGCGCAGGCCACCGATCTCGCCTGGTACTCCACCCACCCGTGCCCGAGCGGTTGTCTTTACTGCTACGCCAATCCGACGCGAGACCGGCGCCAATCCCAAGACGCCCCCGCGCTAGGCGAAGACTAGCCCCAGATACTCGGCGGGGTCACACCGGCGGCGCGAAGGGTGGGGATCAGCGTCCCCCGGTGGTGTATTTCGTGGCCGACCCAGTCGAGCCACACCTCGCCGAGGTTCTTCTCGCCCCAGGGCATCTTGACCACCTTGTCTAGGTCGGTGTCGGTCAGTCCGGCCAGGTACTTCCGGGTGATTTCGGTCTCCCTGTCGAGCACGGCGAGGATGTCCTTCTTCAGCGGGAAGTGCTCGAGGTTGATGCCCGTGTTCCACTCGAGCTTCCCTGGTGTGACGGTGAACGAATCGCGGAACGACTTCTCGGCCGAGGCGCAATGAAGCACGGTCGCCCCCAGGCTCATCGCCTCGGGCGTGACCCCGAAGCCTTCCTTGCCGGCCGGGATGCCCCCGGCCAGTGTCCTGAGCGACTTGCGGCAGTTCTCCCAGCGGGTCAGCAGCTTCTTCGCGTCCATCTTCGCTCTCCTCTCGAAGTCAAAACAGGGGGCCGCTACGGAGCGCCCGCGACAAGGCGCCTGGCGCCGATGTAGGTCCGGTCCAGCCCTTCGTCATAGTCGGGCGCCCCGGGGTCGAAACTGTTGATGGCCACGCCGGCCGAGCCCCTGGAGTGGATGTAGCGCAGGCCTCCGACGTAGATGCCGACGTGGGACGGCCCGACCCCGGCCGTGCTCCAGAAGACCAGGTCTCCGGGAAGCAGCGCCGAGCGGTCCGCGATGGGGGTCCCCACCCCGTACTGCATATCAGCGTCCCGCGGCAGGCGGTAGCCGTTCAGGCCGAAGACGAACTGCACGAACCCGGAGCAGTCGAAGCCCTGGGAGGTCGTCCCGCCCCAGAGGTAGGGGAGGCCGAGGAACTGCTCGGCCAAGGCGATGATCTCCGCCGGCGGGCGCGTCTCGGCCCAGACCGCGAGGGCGGACGGCAGAAGCCTCGCCTGGGTGTCGCGGACCAGGCCCGGCCGACCGTCCGGCAGGGTGACCGCGAGGTAGGCCGGGTCCAGGCCCGACCCGTCCCCCGACCCGGCCGGACCCGGCCCCTGGCCGGCCTTGAGGGCGCTGCCCATGACCGCCCGCAACATGACCTGGCCGCCCTCCGCCTCGAACACGTCGGCGAGCTTCGCCGTGACCAGCACGTGCTCGCCGGCGGAGTAGGCCTCGAGTTCGGCCGGGGTCAGCCGGACCACGCCGGCCGCGTCCACCCACCCGAGGTACCCGTCGTCGGTCATCCGGACGAGGTACCAGCCCTCCTGCTCGCGCAGAACCTCGAGCCCGTCCCCCAGCCGGGCCTGGGTCACCAGATGGTCGCCCTGGGCTCGACTCGGAGCGTCGCCCAGATTGGCGACGGCGACCACGACGAGCGCCGCCGTCTCGGGGCCCAGGGCCGGGTCGGGAAGGCGGACCAGACGGTCAACGACGCGCCGGACTCCCTGGACTTCCCGTACGGCGGCCAGGAGTTCGGAAGCGTTGGCCCCGTCCACGGCACCCGCGAGCGTGACGCCACCGCCACTGGCCGTGGGGGTCACCTCGAGCACGAAGAGTCTCGGGTCCCACTGGGTTCGCAGGGCCGCGATGGTCTCGACCACGGCCACCGTGATGTTGGCATCGCTCACCCTCGGGCGGCCCCGAAGGCCATAGACGCCTCCGGCGATCGCGGCCAGGACGAAGAGGACCGCCAAAGCGGCGGCCATCCCGCGCGCGATGGCCGGTCGCGGCCGCCGGACCCGGGGTCTTGGCCTTGGGACGGCAGGCGGCTCGGCCGGCCTTGGGAGAGTCATCCTACCAGTCCTCCGCGCCCTGGTTACAGTGGAGATGGAGCGGGGTCAGAACCTTGAAGGTCTCGACCAGGGCCGCGTCCGCGGCCGCTTTGCCGGCCGCCCGAGCCCGGGCCGCCAGTTCCTCGGCCTGGACCCGGAGGAAGAACCTCGCCATCTCCCAACTCGGCCCGCTGAACTGACTCTTGTGAGCGGCGATGGCGGCCAGCTTCTTCTCCCAGGTGGCGTCGACCGTGATGAAGGTGTTGGGCCGGGCCGTGCTGTACATGGCCAGCATCGCCGGGGAGTGCGCCGACAAGCCCTTGACGCGGTGCGGTGGCTCCAACCCGGCGAAGACCACCGACGCGGCCACGGCCAGCCCCACGTTGTAGTGGTCGGGATGAGCTTCGTAGGGCAGCCAGGGGTCGGGACCCATGACCGCGTCCGGCCGGTACTCGCGGATGAGGCTGACCAGCGGGTCGCGCAGGACGGGCGTGCCTCCGGCCGGCACGTTCCCATCGGGGAAGTCGAGCCAGGCGATCTCCTGGACGCCCAGGATGGCCGCGGCTTCCACCTGCTCCCCTCGTCGGGTGGCGGCGAGTTCGGCCGGCGCCACGTCGGGGTCGGTCGTACCCCAACTCCCGTCGGTCACCGTGACGTAGACGACCTCCGCCCCCGCGCCGGTCAGCGCGGCGATGGTCGCCCCGGCGCCCCATTCGGCATCGTCCGGGTGCGGCTGGATGAAGAGGACCTTCCTTGCGTTCATGAGGTTAGGGACAGGCAACAGGTCCTTGAGGAACACGCTCGTCGGACGCCTCCTCGCGAAGCCATTGGCGAGCCGTGTTCTTCGGAGGCCCGAGGCAATCCTTCCCCGTGGCCCGGGCCGCGCGGTACCGCGCGCTCCGCGGCAGGTTATCGTCCCGGTCCCAAGAACTACGCCCGCGAACCTACATGGACAGGCCCTACGGGGCGAAGGAGGTTTCGCCATGGAGACACAGACCTGGCAACCCCTCTCGAAGAAGCTGGCTTGGAGCGGTGGCAGCCTGTCGGCCGGACTCACGGGCCAGGTGGTCGGCGCCTACGTGCTTCTCTTCTACGTGGACCGCGCCGGCCTGCCCCTCTCCTACTTCAACATCGCCATGATCATCTGGGCCATCTGGAACGCCATCAACGATCCCTTGTTCGGGTATCTTTCCGACCGGACGAAGACCCGCTGGGGACGGCGCATCCCCTATATCCTCTTCCTGAGCCTGCCCTACGCCATCTCCTTCGCCTTTGTCTGGTGCATCCCGGGCGCCGCCGCGGGCAACCCCCTGCTCCTGTTCCTCTATCTCGTCGGTATCCTCTTTGTCTACGACACGCTCTTCACCGTCGTCGTCCTCAACTGGACCGCGCTCTACCCGGAGATGTACCCATCCCTGAGGGAACGGGCGCAGGTCGGGGCCATCCGGCAGGTCTTCGGTCTGGTCGGGACGGGCGTCGGTCTGGCCGTCGCCCCGATGCTCTTCGGCACCGTGGGCTGGTTCAAGATGGGCCTCATCTTCGCCGCCGTGACGGCGGTCGGGATGTACGTCTCCCTGTTGGGCAGCCGGGAGCGCCCCGAGACGCACGGCGGTGAGGCCGTCCCCCTCCTCCCGGCCCTCAAGTTCACCTTCCTAAACCGCAGCTTCCTCACCTTTGTCATGGTGAGCTTCTTCGCCCAGCTGTGCTTTGGGGTCATGTTGGCGGTGATGCCGCTCTACGCCCAGTACGTCCTGGGGACCTCGGACGCGCAATTGAGCCTGCTCTGGGCCGCCGTCTTCGGCGCGGCCCTGCTCATGTTCTTCTTCTGGCCCGCCGTCATCCGCAAGCTGGCGCCGCGGCGGTCCGTCATGCTCGCGACGGTGCTCTTCGCCCTCGGGCTCGTGCCGTTCCTTTTCATCGGTACCCTGCGCTCGGCCCTTATCGCCATGCCGTTCCTCGGCCTGGGCCTGGCCGGCCTCCTGATGCTCATCGACATCCTCATCTCCGACGTCATCGACGAGGACCAGCTCCGGACCGGGACTCGCCGGGAGGGCATGTACTTCGGCGTCAACGGCTTCGTCATCCGGCTCAGCATCGCCGTCCAGAACCTGGTCATCAGTGTCATCCTGGCCTCGGCGGGCTTCATCGAAGGACAGGCGGGCGGCGTGCAGCCGGCGGCCGTCATCCCCGCCCTCCGGGTTCTGATGACCTGGGTGCCGTGGGTGGCTCTGGCCCTGGCCCTGGTGGCCGCTTACCTCCATAAGCTCGACGGTCCGCGCCTGGAGGAAGTGAAGAGGCGCCTCGGCGAGCTTCAGAAGACACAGGCGTAGGTTCGTACCCGCCCGTGAGCCCAAGGGCCGCCATCATCGGCCCGGGGTCCTGGATGTCGGCCAGGGCGCCGGCGAAGATGTCTCCGAGCCGGGCGAGGCGACCCGGTACGGTCCGGAGGTTCCATTCCTCGGGTCGGACGCCCGGTAGTTCCTCCCACGTCACCGGGGTCGAGACCGGCGCTCCCGGGCGCGGCCGGGGGCCGTAGACCGCGGCCAGGGTCTTCCCCTTGATGTTCTGCAGATGGTCGATGTACACGCCCCGGCGCCGGGCCACGGTCCGTTCCCGGGTCGTCCGGCCCGGCAGGGCCTGATGGATGATGTCGGCCACGCGCCCGACGTACCTCTCGACCTCCTTGTAGGTGAAGCGGCGGACGATGGGCAGGTAGAGGTGGACGCCGGTGGCCCCGGAGGTCTTGGGGTAGGCCCGAAGCCCGTGCTCGGCCAGGAGTCGCCTGACGGCAAAGGCGATCTCGACGGCTTCACCGAAACCCGCCGGGGGCGTGGGGTCGAGGTCGAACACGACGAGGTCGGGGTTGTCGAGGCCGTCCACGCGCGAGAGCCAGGGGTGGATCTCCAGGCAGCCCCACTGGCCGAGCCAGGCCAGGGTCGCCGGGCTGTCGGCCAGGCAGTAGTTGACGTCGTGGTCGCCGTGGACGATGGTGACGGTCCGGACCCAGGGTGGCGCCGAGTCCGGGATATCCTTCTGGTAGAAGCTTTTCCCGTCGATGCCGTCCGGGTAGCGGGTCAGGTTGAGCGGCCGGCCCGCTAGGTGCGGCAGGAGGTACGGGGCCACCGTCACCAGGTACTCGATGAGGTCTCCTTTCGTGTACCCGTCGCCCGGCCAGAGGACCTTGTCGAGGTTGGAGACGGAGAGTTCCCGCCCGGCGACGGTCACGGTGAGACGCCCGCGGGAGGAGCCCGGCTGCTTCACGGGTCCACCGGGGGGCTGGCCGGGGCCTCCGCCGCGCCGGGCGCCGTGCAGTCGGCCGGGCCCTTGTCCGGTCGCCGGCCGCGGTACACCGGATGCCGGAGTCGCCCCTCCCTGGTCCATTCCAGGCTCTCGATCTCGACGACGTGTTCGGGCCTCACCCAGGTCGTGCGGGCGCGCAGCTCCCGGGGCTCGCCCTCCGGGAACGGGCACGCGGCGGGCGGTCCAAACAGAGCGACCAGACGGTCCATCTCCGCGCGGTCAAAGCCCGTCCCCGCGTGGCCGGCGCAGGTCAGGCGAGCGGTCGGGTCCAGCACCCCCAGGACCAAGGCCCCGAACGGCCGGGCGTCGGAGGCCCGCGTGTACCCGCAGACAAGAGCGAAAA
>CALMHV010000284.1 GCA_937863905.1 uncultured Bacillota bacterium | reverse complement strand
GCCGCGAGGAGGAAGCCTCCGGCCCGTCGTAGAATGCTTCTACCGAATGGTCAGTAGACTCTAGCCATCACGGCTTCCGATTTTCGGGGAGGGGCTGGCGTGTCCAAGGAAGAGCGAATTCTCGAGGTGGCCATGAAGGTGTTTCGGGAGCGGGGCTACCACGCCGCGTCGATGCAGGAGATAGCGGACGCGGTCGGCATGCAGAAGGGCAGCCTCTACTACTACATCTCGGGCAAGCAGGAACTCCTGTTCATGATTCTGGAGCGGGCCATCGACACCATCACCACCCGGATCGACGCCATCTACCGCTCGGACCTGGCCCCGCGCGAGAAGCTCTGGCAAGCCATGCTGAGCCACGTCGAGGTCGTTTCCCAGCGTCTGGACATGCTGACCATCCTGCTCCGGGAGAGGAACGCCCTCACCGAGAGCCAGCAGGCCGTCATTGATAGTAAGAGCGTGAACTACGAGAAGCTGTTTCAGAAGATCCTGGCGGAGGGCATCCGGGCGGGCGTGTTCCGACCCATGGACGTCAAGATTGTCTCGTTCGGCATCCTCGGTATGTGCAACTGGCTCTACACCTGGTACCATCCGGAGGGTCGCCTGTCGGCCCGCGAGATTGGCGAGGTCTTCGGCGGCATCATCTTCGATGGTCTCACCGCCGTCGGCGTCGGCCCCGGCCCTGGTCCCGGGGGGGCCGCCGGAAAGGACCTGGGGAAATGAACGCTTCAACAACGACGGCAACGCGTTTCCCGACCCCTGGCCCCGAAAACACCAGACTCGCGGCGGACGCCGCCGTCTCCCGGCTCTCCGCCCTCGGGCTGAAGGACATCGTGGTCGCCTCGAACACCGGCGTCTCCGCCAAACAGGTCCTGGCCAGCCTGGGGGCGGCAGGCCCGGTCAACCTGGTCGTGGTCACGCATCACGTGGGCTTTCGCGAGCCGGGCCAGGACGAGATGAGTCCCGAGGTCCGGGCCGAACTCGCCGCGGCCGGCGTCAAGGTCCTGACCGCGTCCCACCTCTTCGCCGGGGTGGAGCGCGCCGTGACCAAGCAGTTCGGGGGCCTCTTCTCCGGGGGTGTCGTCAGTAACACCCTGCGCCTGTTCGGCGAGGGGGCCAAGGTGGCCGTCGAGATCGCCGTCATGGCCCTGGACGCGGGACTAATCCCCTATGGCCGGGACATCATGAGTCTGGGCGGCTCGGGCCGCGGCACCGATACGGCTCTGATTGTGCGGCCCGCTCACTCCCCCAGTTTCTTCGACACGCGGGTCGTGGAGATCGTCTGCCGGCCTTTCCCCAAGCGCTGAGCCGCGGGCGGGGGCCTAGGAGGAGCGGTTCGCCTTGAGAGTCCTCGTCTACACGGGCAAGGGCGGAGTGGGAAAGACCTCGGTGGCGGCGGCCACCGGCCTCCGGTCGGCGCGGCTGGGGCACCGCACCATCGTCCTGTCGACCGATGCCGCCCACAGCCTGGGCGACTCCTACCAGACCCGCCTCGGCCCCGAGCCGACAAAGCTGGCCGACAACCTCTGGGCCCAGGAGATAGACGCCCTGCACGAGATGGAGCGCAACTGGGGCAAGATCCAGGACTACCTGGGGCGCCTGCTCTCCCTGCCGGGCATGAGCCAGATAGCCGTTGAGGAACTGACCGTCTTCCCGGGCACGGAGGAGCTGTTCAGCCTCCTGGAGATCTGCCGTCACGTCCGCAGCGGGGCCTACGACGTCATCATCGTGGACTGCGCCCCCACCGGGGAGACCCTCCGCCTCCTCAGCTACCCCGATGTCCTCCGGTGGTGGATGGACCGCATCTTCCCCATGCAGCGGCGGGCGATGAAGATCCTGCGCCCGATGGCCCAGCCCCTCCTGTCCGTACCCCTGCCGACGGACGACGTCTTCGAGGCCACCCAGGCCCTTTTCAATGAGATAGTCTTCGTCCACCAGGTGCTCACCGACACCGCCTCGAGTTCGGTGAGGCTCGTCCTGACCCCGGAGAGCATGGTCATCAGCGAGGCCAGACGGAGCTTCACCTACCTCAACCTTTTCGGCTTCCGGACGGACGCCGTCATCGTGAACCGCGTCGTCCCGGACGAGGTGACCGACGACTACTTCAGGCGCTGGAAGGCCTCGCAGGAGAAGCAGCTACATAAGGTGGAAGAGGCTTTCGGCCCGGTGCCGATCCTCCTCGTGCCCCTCTACGGCGAGGAAGTCCTCGGCCTGGATATGCTGGACAAGATGGGCCGGGCCTGTTTCGGCGACCGCGACCCGACCGAGATCTTCTTCGCTCGCTGGCCGCAGACCATCGTGCGGTCGGGGGACGTGACCACGCTGACCGTCCTCCTGCCCTTCGTCGGGAAGGGCGAGATCGACGTGACCAGGGTCGGGGCGGAACTCGTCGTGAACGTCGGAGACCGGAGGCGCACCATTCTCCTCCCGCGGAGCCTGGCCGGCCGGGAACTGGTGAAGGCCAGGTTCGAGGACGATCTTCTCAAGATGGACTTCGCCGACCCGCCCGAGACCCCGCCCGGGGACGGAGCGAAACAGAGGCCAAGGAGGGACCGGAAATGACAGGAGACAGGGCCAAGGTTGGGAGCAAAGACGAGACCGCGGACCAGACCGGAGAGCGGGGCGAGCGCGCCGGCGCGGCGTGCGGCGTCTGCCCGGTGGCGGCGCTCCTTGGGACCGGGAGCACACTAGGTGACCGGGTGACCGACATGTTCCCCCCGGAGTTCGTGGAGCACTCGGTCGGGGCCAGGCGGGAGTTCCTTCTGGCCATCAGGAGCCTGGTCGACCACGCCCTGAAGAGCCAGGAAGAGTATCTCGAGAACTACCATCGCGGCCAGTCGGCGCGGGCCGTCCGGAAGCGCGGGCCCCAGAAGGTCACGGTCGAGTAGGCGGTGCCGGGGCCGCGGCCTCGGCCCGGCGTTCGGTCCCTTGACGGAGGTGGCGGGCCAGTGAAGACGGAGCCTGAGGCCGGCGGCCGCGTCGTCTCCCTGGAGGCGCGAGCCGGGCTGCCGCTCGGCGTCGGGGAAGGCGGTCGGCTCGTGTTCGCCGGCGGGCTTCCGGAGGTGACCCCGCAACCGCGCACGCTCGGCGAGATGCGTTCGGTCCTCTACAACCAGACCGCGAGCGGCCCCGCCGTGTTCTACCTCATGTACCGCGGTCTCGGCTGGCCCGCGGACGCCGAGTCTCTGGCCCAGGACCATCTCCGCCTGGACGTGACCGTCCTGGCGCCCGGCCTCGTGGGCGGTGAGTACGTGAAGACCTCCGGGCACTACCATCCTTTGCTGCCCCATCCTTTGCTGCCCCATCCTTTGCTGCCCCATCCTTTGCTGCCCCACGCTACCGCGGCTCCCCGGACCTACCCCGAACTGTACCAGGTGCTTTCCGGGCGAGCGCACTACCTGCTCCAGATGCCGTCCCCCGCCGGTCCGCCCGGCGCCATCGCCGACGTGGTCGTGGTCGAGGCCGGTCCCGGAGACGCCCTGTACGTCCCGCCCGGCTACGGCCACGTGACCATCAACCCCGGTCCGGAGCCGCTGGTGATGCTCAACATTGTCGAGGCCACCTTCGCCTCGGAGCATGGCCCATACCTCCAGAGCCACGGGGCCGCCTACTACGAGATCGAGGAGCAGGGCCGCGCCTACTTCGTGGCCAACGGACACTATCACGACCCACCCAAGCCCAGGCTGGCCCCTCCGACGACCCTGTCGGCCCTGGGCCTGCGGGACGGAGTCGCCCTCTACACGCAACTCGCCCGAAAGCCAAGAGACTTTGCCTTCCTGGCTCACCCGCTCGCGGACGGGCCAGTCCTCTAGGCGCGGAGCCACAAGGGGAGAGAGACCGCTTGGACAAGCCCGGCTGCGTCGTCGTCGTGGGTGACCTCATGCTCGACGTGCTCTTCGTGCCCGAGCAGGGCCTTTTCGTCCGCGCCGGGGGGAGCGCCGCCAATGTGGCCCTGACCCTGGCGAGTGAGGGGCGGCCGGTCACGGTCGTCGGCCGGACCGGCCCCGACCCCAACGGACGTTTCCTCCGGGAGACGCTGGCCGCGGCGAGCGTGGAGTTGCCGGTTTCCCCGGCCATGGAACGGGCCACCGGCTTCAGCGTGATGCACCGCCACGGCGCCGCCGACCGGGTCGCCTATGTGGAGCGGGGCGCCAATCGCTGCCTGGAGTCGGACGCGGTCGGGCCGCCCGCCAACCTGGCCCGGGTCCTTGACGGGGCGGCCTGGCTGCATGTCTCGGCCTACGGGCTCCTGGAGCCGGGGCCGGGCGCGGTGGCGCGGGGCCTGGCCCGGGCGGCGCGGGACAGGGGCATCCCCATCTCGGTGGACGCCGGAGTCCCGCAGGCCTTTCCGGGGCTCGCCGCCGACGCGGGCCTGGACCTCCTCAGGCTGGGCCTCGACCCCGGGCCCGACTTCCTCATCCTGTCGGAGCCGATGTCCGACCACCTGGGGTATCCGGCTGCCCAGCGGGCGGCGGCGCCCCGGCGAGGGTTCGGGTGCGCCGTCGTGACCGGTGGCTCGTCCGGCGCGTGGGTGGACGGCGAGCGGCTCGGCCTGGACGGGGAGATCGACCACCCCGACGCCGACGTGTCCGGAGCGGGAGACGCTTTCGTTGGCGGGTTCATCGCCGCCGGCCTGGGTGGTGCGGGACCCCGGGAGGCCGCTCGCCTGGCGAACCGGATGGCGGCCCGATACGTGGCCGCCGGCCCCGGCTGGCGGCGGGTCGCCTGTCAGGAGGCCCCCGTCCTCGTGAGCGCCTGTCTGTTCGACACGGCCTCCGCCTACGACGGCGAGGCCCGGCCGCGTCCGGCCGAACTCGGCGACGGGGACCCCACCTTCCGGCTGTACCTTCCCGTCTGCCCGGAGCAGGCCGGCGGTCTCACCACGCCCCGGCCCCCCGCGGAGATTCGGACGACGGGCGGGGGCGCCGCGGTCATCGCCGGCCGGGCTTCCGTCGTGACGCGGGACGGGCGGGATGTGACCCCGGCTTTCCTCAAGGGCGCCCGACGGGTGGCCGAACTGGCGAGAGCCACCGGCGCGACGTGGGCCATCCTCAAGGAAGGAAGCCCGTCGTGCGGCGCGACGCGGGTGGATGACGGGACCTTCAGTGGCCGGAAGGTGCCTGGTGAGGGCGTGACGGTGGCCGCCCTCCGCCGGATGGGGGTCTCGGTGAGCCCAGGGGAGTAGGGGTCGGGCTCCGGCGGGCATGCTGGGGGCATGAACGCCTACTTCTGGGGAGTCATGATTCTAGTCGGGCTGACCGTGGTCGGCGCCTACTTCGTTCACCGGGCGATGGTCGTGAAGGGGCCCCGGCGCGAACTGCCGTCGGACCCTGGGGAGCGGCTGGGCCGGGCCCTGGAGGACATGCGCCTGCGGGGCATCGCCACGCCCGAGGAACTCTTGGCCGCCACCGAAGTGTCCCGGGAACTCGCGCCCGAGGTCACCCCGGCCTCGGAACCCGCCCCCTTGGACGATCACCGGACGAAGCCCGTGAGCCGGCGCCGCTCGCAGGAGAAACAGACCTGACCTAGCAGCCCGCCAGCTACTACAGGCCGCTAGGGCCCTTCCCGCACCACGAGCCCCTCGGTGTCGAACTCGAAGTCCAGGACTTCCGCCCCCGCTTCGGTCAGAGCCTGCATCACCACTGCTTTGCGCCCTTCGGCGGCCAGGCTGACGAGGCACCCTCCCCCGCCCGCGCCGCAGATCTTCGAGGCCAAGGCTCCGGCCTTGGTGGCCGCGCCGATGGCCTTCTCGACCTTGGGCGTCGAGACGCCGGAGGCCAGGGACCGGCGATTCTCCCATTCCTCGGCCAGCAGGCCGGCTAGGGCCTTGATGTCCTCGGCGAGCCAGGCCTCGCGCACCTTGAGGGCCGTCTGCCGGATGCGGTCGAGCCCGGTGCGGGCCTCGGCCTTGCCGTCGATGTAGGCCTTGAACATCCGCCAGTTGGTCGAGGCGGACGAGCGAGGCTGCCCGGTGAAGGACAGGATGAGCGCGTCGCGCAGCCGGCGGCCGAAGGCCTCGGAAAGGGGCAGGCTCTCCACCCGGTTCCGGCCCGGCTCGAACCAGATGGCGTTGGCGCCGCCATAGACGGCGGCGTAGTGGTCCTGCTTGCCCGTGGGCACCCGGATGACCTGGGCCTCGATGTCGGCGGCCAGGTTCACCAGGTCGAGCGTGCTCGGACGCTGGGCCGTCAGCCTCTGCAGACCGGCCAGGAGGGCCACGAGCAGGCTGGAGGACGCGCCGAGTCCCGAGCCTTGAGGCGCCTCATTGCGGGTCACGACGGTGAGCCCGGGCGCCGGGGAGAAGTGCTTGACCGCGCGCGCCACCAGACCCAGCGGTCCGGTGGAGTCCAGCCCGTCGCACGTGCGGGAAGTCTCCTCGTGGTCGGTGTCCTCCGAAACGAGGTGGTAGTTGGCGTTGTCCTCGGCGCGGATCCAGACCTGGCTGTAGATGTTGATGGCCAGGTTGACGGTGAGACCCTGGTCCATGAGGAGGTAGAGGGGCCAGATATCCAGGGTGCCGCCGGCTAGGTCGATGCGGCTGGGCGCACGGGAATAGACGGACATGCCGTCTCCTCCTAGTTCAGGATTAGGAGCCTGTGCCTTTGGTTCCCAGGGAAGTCTTCGTCAAGGCCTGCACGCTTTCCCTGCCCTCAATCCCCGTTGCCGCCTAAGTCGGAAAAGTCCAAATACACATAGGCCCTAAAGGGTAGGGGAGCGCCGCGGGGCGCTCGGGGAGGGGCGGGCATGGCCTTGAGGGGGAGCGGCCCGGGGCCGTCCGGCCGGGTCAAGGTCGCCATCGTCGGGTGCCCCAATGTCGGCAAGAGCGTCCTCTTCGGCCAACTCACCGGTCGCTACGTCTCGGTCTCCAACTACCCGGGAACCACCGTGGAGGTGGCCAGGGGCATCGGGCGGTGGGGCGGCCGGACGTTCGAGGTGGCCGACACCCCGGGCCTCTACTCCCTCACCTGCATCACCGACGAGGAGCGGGCCGCCCGCCGCCTCCTCCTGCGCGAAAGGCCCGACTGGCTGCTCCACGTGGTCGACGGCAAGAACCTGGGTCGGATGCTCCCCCTGACCTTCCAGCTCGTCGAGGCGGGTTTCCGGGTGGCCGTGGTCGTGAACATGCTGGACGAGGCGAGGGCGGCCGGACTCGAGGTGGACGTCGGCTACCTGGCCGGGCGTCTTGGTGTGCCGGTCATCGGGGCGGCTTTGACCAAAGGAGAAGGTCTGGCCGAAATCAAGGCCTTCCTGGCGGGGGAGGAGGCGGAAGCGCGGCGCATCCCGGCGGCGCCCCTGCTCCCCGTCTACGACGAGGCCACCGAGCGGGCCCTCGCCGCCGTGACCTCGCGCCTGCGCGGCGACTACGCCATGGACGTGAGAGCCGTCGCCCTCCTCGTCCTGCAGGAAGACCCGGAGATGCTGGAACTCGTCCGGCGCGAGGAAGGCGAAGGCTGGTTCCTCATCCGTCCCGCTCTGGAGGAGGCCCACCGCGGGCGGCGACCCGTGCGGCACCGGCCGCCCCTGGCCGCCCACCGCCTGGCGCGGAGCGTGGCCGAAGCCTGCGTGCGTCAGGTCGCGTCGCCCCGCCGCTCCGCCGGCCAGGTCCTGGGCGACCTCCTCCTCCGCCCGCTCTTCGGTCTCCCGGTGCTGGCCGCCGTGGTCTACTTCGGCCTCTACCGCTTCGTCGGCGGCTTCGGGGCCGGGGTCCTCGTCGATACCCTGGACCGGACCCTGTTCCTCAGTCTGGTCAACCCCTGGCTCGACCGCACCGTGGACACCATCTTCGCCAGTCCCGTCTGGCGTGAGCTCTTCGCCCACGAATACGGCCTTCTCACCCTGGGCGTCCGGTACGCGGTGGCCATCGTCCTGCCCATCGTCGGGACGTTCTTCTTGGCCTTCGCCATCCTGGAGGACTCCGGATACCTGCCGCGTCTGGCCCTCCTGGCCGACCGCGTCTTCAAGCCCCTCGGCCTTTCCGGGCGGGCGCTCATCCCCCTCAGCCTCGGTCTCGGCTGCGGGACCATGGCCACCCTGGTCACGCGCACCTTGGAGACGCGGCGCGAGCGGGTCCTGGCCACCTTCCTCCTGGCCCTCGGCGTGCCGTGCTCGGCCCAACTCGGTGTGGTCATGGGCATCCTGTCGAGCCGCCCGCACGCCCTGGCCGTCTGGAGCCTGGCCGTGGTCGGGGCGCTCGTCGCCGGAGGGACTATCGCCTCCCGCCTCCTGCCGGGGAGGGCGGCCCCCTTCTTCATCGAGGTTCCCCCGCTCCGCCTGCCGAGCCTCGGTAACATCTGGCGCAAGACGACGGCCCGCATGACCTGGTACTTCCGGGAAATCTTGCCGGTGTTCCTCGCCGCGAGCGTGGTCATCTGGTTCGGGCGGCTGGTCGGTCTCTTCCCGCTGGCCCTGCAGGGGCTGGCCGGGGTTTGCCGGTGGCTGGGGCTGCCCCGGGAGGTCTCGGTCGTGTTTCTGTTCGGGTTTCTGCGGCGAGACTACGGCGCGGCCGGCCTCTACGACCTCGCGCCGAACCTGCCGACGTCCGCGCTGGTCGTGGCGGCCGTGACCCTCACGCTCTTCGTCCCCTGCCTGGCCCAGACGGTCCTCATGTTCAAGGAGAGGGGCCCCAAGGTGGCCCTG
>CALMHV010000283.1 GCA_937863905.1 uncultured Bacillota bacterium | reverse complement strand
CTTGTCCGGGCCCGGCCACGGCCTCCGCGTGGCCAGAACGAGCACGCGGAACTGCGGCATCGTCAGCTTCTCCTCAAGAATCCATTTGGCCTCACGGCTGCCGTGGAGAGCCTCCATCGCTCCCACGAAGGCCCTGACCAACCGTTCGGGTAGATCGACCTGGTGGGTCAGGCTGGCCCACCCCCTATCGTTAGCCTGACGCTAATATTTCGCACAAGGCTAAATTATACTCGGGGCCGGCCTGGCGGTCAACCCGCGCCGCCGGCCGACCGGCCGCAAGAACCAGGGACGCAAGGAAAACCTACCCTGGCGTCAAATGGGTAACCGCTTGAAGGGAGCATCAGGCGTGAACGATGACCCAGGACCGGGTGACGTGAAGCTTCTGGCCGACACGGGCCTCGGCCGCGGCTCGAACGTTATCGAGTTCGGCTGCGGCTCGGGTGCCCTTTCCCGCCTCCTCGCCCGCGCGGTGGGGCCCGCCGGACGCGTCCTCGGACTCGACCTGTCGGCCTTCAACGTCGCCCGGGCCAGAGAACTCGCGGCCGAGGAGCGGCTGGACAACGCGCTCTTCGAGGTGGCCGACCTCCGGCAGACCCGGGCGGCCACGGACTACGCCGACCTCACCGTGGCCCGGAACGTCCTGGGCTACGTGTCCGCGTCGGAACTCGTGGTAAAGGAGATGCTCCGCGCCACGCGGCCGGGCGGAGTGGTCGCGGCGCTGGACGCCGATGAGGGGCTCGTCGTCTATGAGCCCGAACCGCCGGTCCTGGCCGAACTCCGGGACGTCCTGGCCCGCGACCGTATGGCCGAAGGTGGCAACCAGTACGTCGGCCGCTCCCTCTATCGCCTTCTGGCCGAAGCCGGCCTGGCGGGAGTCCGGGCCGTGGCCCTTCCCTCCAACAGCACCGACCCGGAGTGGTCCCCCACGCGCGACCCCGCGAGCCACACGGCGGTCCTGGCCCGCGCTGTGGACGGCCTGGTGGAAAGGGGCAAGCTGTCCGCGGAGGAAGCTTCCCGGTACCAGAGGGCTCTCCACGAGGTGACGCACAACCCCACCGGTTTCATTTTCGTGTGCTCTTTCTTCGTCTGGGGGCGCAAGCCGCTGCGCTGCGCCTAGCCGTTCCCAAGTCGTGAGGAGGCTGATTTCCATGCCGGAAAGCCGTCAGCCC
>CALMHV010000282.1 GCA_937863905.1 uncultured Bacillota bacterium | reverse complement strand
GGCCGCATCCGGTCGAGGTAGGTCTGAAGGAAGACCGTCGCCGCCCCGCGGTCGACGAGCCCCCGCCGGCGCCGCCGCTGCCGGCTGATTCCGGCCTCGATGAGGACTTTCTCCGCCGACACCGACGACAGGCGCTCGTCCCACAACGTCACGGTCGGGTAGCCGGCGCCGGGTGCAGCGGCGCCCCCAGCCCGCACCTGCAGGTCGGCGGCGAACGCCTCGGCCGCCACCGCCGCTGGGCCGCGGCTTCCGTTCATGTTCAGGGGCAGGCCGACGACTATCGACGCCGCGGCCCATTCCTGGCAGACCTCAAGGACCTGGGCCACGGGATCCCCGCGCCGTTCCAAGGATGGCAGTCCCTGCGCCGTCAGGCCGAGGGGATCACTCACGGCGAAGCCGATACGGCGGGAACCGAGATCCACGGCCAGAACGCGGACGCTCACCAGGCCACTCCCTCCCCCCGGCCAACTCTCGGCAACTCCCCGGCTAGGTTATCCCCCGTCGGGAAGAAACCTCTCCGGACGCCCCGGGCCATCCGGTATGATGGAGCCGGAGAGGGTGACCATGGACGAGGAGTCCCGGGAGATCAGCCGCGTGTGGCGGTCCAAGGATCAGGCTCGTAGCGCCTATGACCGGCTCAGCCGTTGGTACGACCTTTTGGCCGGCTGGGCCGAGCGCCCGGCTCGTGAGACCGGCCTCGGCCTGCTCGCGGCGAGGCCGGGCGAGACCGTGCTGGAGATCGGCTTCGGCACAGGCACATCCCTGGTCAAGCTGGCCGAGGCCGTCGGCGCGGGCGGCAGGGTGTGCGGGCTTGACCTTTCCGAGGGCATGCTCCGGGTCGCCCGGCGGCGCCTTGGGCGGGCCGGGCTGTCCGGGCGCGTCGAACTCCAACTCGGAGACGCGGCCGGCCTTCCCTATCCGGCGTCCACCTTCGACGCCGTGTTCCTCTCCTTCACCCTCGAGCTTTTCGACACGCCGGAGATTCCCATCGTGCTGCGCGAGAGCCGCCGCGTTCTCCGCGACGGCGGGCGGCTGGTCGTGGTGGCGATGTCGAAGGACGCCGGGAGCCCCCTGGCCCGTCTGGCGGTCCGCCTCTACGAGTGGGCTCACGACCGTTTCCCCGCAGCCGCCGACTGCCGGCCGATCTTCCCGGCCCGGGCCGTGAGCGA
>CALMHV010000281.1 GCA_937863905.1 uncultured Bacillota bacterium | reverse complement strand
AAAGCCGCGCCAAATGGAGAGAAGAGAGTTGGCTGAGGTCGACGTCGTTCTGACCGAGACGGAACAGTCCGTCGCGTTGGACCGGGAGACCGCCGCCCTTTGCGAGCGGGCCGCCCGTGAGACACTGCTCCTTGAGGGCCGACGGCTGGTCCGGATGACCGGCCGGGAGATCGACCCCCCGCCCATCGAAGTGAGCCTCACCCTTCTGGACGACCCCGGCATCACCGCTCTCAACCACCGCTACCTCGGGCGCGACGAAGCCACCGATGTCCTGGCCTTTCCGATGGACAGCGCGCCGGCGGCCGCGGGTGAAGCCCCCGCCCCAGGGAGTTCCGAGCCGTTCCTTCTCGGGGACATCGTCGTTTCGGTCGAGACAGCCGCCGGCCAGGCCGCGGAGTACGGCCGACCCTTCCCGGAGGAACTCGCTCGCCTCGTCGCCCACGGCACGCTGCACCTCCTCGGCTACACGGACGAGAGCCCGGAAGCCGCCGCCGGCATGCACGCCAAAGAAGACGCCGTCCTCGTCGCTCTCGGTTTCTCACCGCGCGTGCCATGAGACCGCCGCGAAGTTCAATCGGACGCATCATCCTGAGTTTTGCTCGGGCCTTCGTCGGTATCGGGTTCCTCCTGCGGGAGCCCAACGCCAGAATCCACGTGGCGGCTGCTCTGACGGTCACGGGGGCCGGACTGCTGGCCACCCTTTCCCGGGTCGAATGGGCCGTCGTCCTGGCGAGCATCGGACTCGTGTTCGCGCTCGAGACCCTGAACACGGCCTTAGAAGGATACGTGGACCTCGCCGCTCCCGGCCGGCACGAGACCGCCGGACGCGCTAAGGACGCCGCTGCCGGGGCCGTGCTCCTCGCCTCCTTCACCTCCGTGGGCGTCGCCGTCATCCTGTTCGGGCCGCGGCTGGGCGCCCTCCGGGAGGCGTTGGGCCAGGCCTGGACCGACCACCCCCTGGCCGTCGGCCTCTACATCGCCGTCACCCTGACCTTCCTCCTCGCCGGGGTTCTCTGGCGCGACAAATGGCCGGCGTGAGCTTGCTCACCGCGGACGTTGTCGTCATCGGCTCGGGCGGAGCGGGTCTCTGCGCCGCGGCCGCCGCCCACCGGGCCGGGGCTCGGACCATCCTGGTCACTAAGGGCCGGGCCGGCCTGGCCAACGCCACGGCCTACGCGGGAGGCGGCTTCACCGTCACGCCCCCTCCGGGGACCGAGGGAGCGGCCCTCAACCCGGACACGCACTTGGCCATGAGCCTCGAAACGGGACGCCACATCGCCGACCGCGAGCTTCTGGGGCATCTCTGCCACCGCGGGCCGGCCGCCCTGCAGGAACTCGAACGAGATTTCGGCGTGCGTTTTGAATGGTCTTCGTCCGGCTGTTCGGTTGCCCGTTACGGTCGTCCGCCGCTGCTGGGCGGGGTCGGTTTGACGGAACCGCTCGTCCTTCACCTGCGCCAGGCCGGCGTCAGGATCCTGGAGGACACCGTGGTCACCGGTGTCGTGCCAGGGCCGAACGGGTCCGTGTCGGGCGTGGTCGCGCTGGACTTGGGCGGTTCCCGAGGAGAGCCGTCGCTGGTGACCGTCGCCGCGCCGGCGGTCGTGGTGGCGACCGGAGGCGGAGGGGCCATCTACGGCCGCACGGACAACCCGCCCCGGATGACCGGTGACGGCTACGCCATGCTGGCGGACGCCGGCGCGGCTCTCCGGGACATGGAGTTCGTCCAGTTCTACCCGCTGGGCATCGACGAGCCGGGCCTTCTCTCCAGCCTTGTGGACATCGGCCTTATCGATTTCGTGCGTCTTGTCGACGAGACCGGGGTGGACCCCTTGGCCGGCAAGATGGCCGAATGGGGCGTGACCTCGGGTCAGGCCATCAACCTGGTGGCCCGCGACCGGGCGGCCGTGGCCTTGGCCCGCCACATCGCGGCTGGACACCAAGTCTTCCTGCGGAC
Organism: uncultured Bacillota bacterium; assembly: GCA_937863905.1. GTDB lineage: Bacteria > Bacillota > Sulfobacillia > UBA995 > UBA9673 > CALMHV01. Next base: position 330 of record CALMHV010000281.1, on the reverse strand, counting down.
GGACGAACTCAGGGAGCGTATTGCGGGTGCGGCGAGCGACCTCGCCGACCAGGTCCGCTACTTCTTCCCCCGGACCTTCGACCCGTTCGCCCGGCCGGTCCGGGTGGCCCCGACCCAGCACTACTTCTGCGGCGGGGCCGTCATCAGTCTGGCTGCGGAGGCCCTGGACGCGGGCGGCCGGACCATTCCGGGCCTCTACGCCTGCGGGGAGACGACCGGCGGCGTCGACGGCGCCAACCGGGTGGGCGGCAACGCCCTCGTCAACATCGTCGTCTTCGGGCTCAACGCTGGAGAAGCGGCGGCGCGTTTTGCTTCGACGCGGCCAGGGCG
>CALMHV010000280.1 GCA_937863905.1 uncultured Bacillota bacterium | reverse complement strand
TGATGAGCCCTTCCCTAAGGGCCACGCGGGGGCTCCACCCCAGGAGCCTCTGGGCCAGACTGATGTCTGGTCGCCTCTGCCGAGGGTCGTCCTCGGGTAGAGGCCTGTGGATGATGGGCGAGCGGGAGCCCGTCAGTTCCTTCACCAACGCGGCCAGTTCCAGGACGGTGAGTTCTTCGGGGTTCCCTAGGTTCACCGGCCCCGAATAGTCGACCCCCATCAGCTGGATGATGCCCTCGATGAGGTCGTCGATGTACTGGAAGCTGCGCGTCTGGGTCCCGTCACCGTAGATGGTCAGGGGCTCTCCCTGCAAAGCCTGGCCGAGGAAGTTGGAGACCACCCGTCCATCCTCGGGGTCCAGGCGCGGGCCGTAGGTGTTAAAGATGCGGGCGATGCGTGTGGCCAGGCCCTGGCTCCCGAACTGCGTCACCAGGGCCTCGGCGTAGCGCTTGCTCTCGTCATATACGCTCCGGGGCCCGATGGGATTGACCCGGCCCCAATAGGTCTCCGGCTGGGGATGCACCTCCGGGTCCCCGTACACTTCGCTCGTGCTGGCCAGGAAGAAGCTCGCCCCCTGGCTCCCGGCCAACTCCAGGAGGTGCCGGGTGCCCTCCGAGTTCACGCGCAGAGTCTCCAGCGGGTGACGCAAGTACTTGGGGGGCGAGGCCGGGCTGGCGAAATGCATGACCCAGTGGAGCGGCCCAGCCGCGAGAAGACTCTCTCCACCTCGGCCGTCCTCGGTGGCCAGGGGCTCGCAGACGTCGTGGAGCATCAGGCGGAAGCGCGGGTGACCTTCCAGGGCAGCCAGGTTGGAGCGGCGACCGGTGACGAGGTTGTCCAAACCGATGACCTCGTGTCCGTCCGCGACCAGCCTTTCCGCCAGGCTACTACCGACAAAGCCGGCGGCGCCGGTGAGAAGAACGCGCACGGGTCAGCGTCCTCCCTTCGGACGATGAGGCCGGCGGTCCAGAGAGGGTCTGTCCGAGGCGGCGGCGACAGCCGCTTCATCAATGGCGCTGGGCCCTCCGGCCTCGGGCACGACCGCAGCCCGGGCCGCCGAAACCCGGCCGAAGGCCCGGTAGCGGAGCCCGGCGCCTTCAACGGCCTCCCGGTCCAGGGCGTTGCGTCCGTCGACCACGATCGGGCCGACCCCGGGCCAAGCTGCCTTGACCCGGGACCAGTCCAGCCCGAGGTATTCGGGCCACTCGGTCGCCAGGACCACGGCATCCGCGCCGCGCGCCGCTTCCTCCGGGGAGTCGCAGTACTCGATGTCCAGGTCCGGGCGTTCGGTCCGGGCGCGCGCGATGGCCACCGGGTCGTGAGCCCTAACCCTGACGCCCTCGGCCAGCAGTTCCGCCGCCACGTCCATGGCCGGAGCGTCACGGAGGTCATCCGTGCCGGGCTTGAAGGCCAGCCCCAGGAGGGCCACGGCGCGACCGGCCAGAGGGCCCAACTCCGCCCGGAGCAGACCCACGACTCTTGACCGCTGCGAGTAGTTGACCTTTCGGGCCGCTTGCACGATAGGCAGGCTAACGTCGTTGGCTCGGGCCGTCGCCAGCAGTTCGGCCGTGTCCTTGCCGAAACAGGACCCTCCCCAACCGAGGCCGGCTTGGAGGAACCGGTCGCCGATGCGCCTGTCCAGGCCCATGGCTCGGGCGACGTCGGTCACGTCGGCCCCGGTCTTCTCGGCCATGGTGGCCATTTCGTTGATGAAGCTTATCTTCGTGGCCAGGAAGGCGTTGGCCGCATACTTGCTC
>CALMHV010000279.1 GCA_937863905.1 uncultured Bacillota bacterium | reverse complement strand
CGGCCTGATCAGCAGATAGGTCAGGGCCGCCCCGAGGGCGGAACCCGGGAACGTAAGCACCCAGGTCAGGACGATGTCCCGGGCGATGCCCCACCTCACGGCGGACACCCGCCGGGTCGCCCCCACGCCCATCACCGCCGTCGAGATGACGTGCGTCGTGCTGATGGGGGCGCCGACGAGGGTGGCCACGACGATGGACGCGGCCGCGGCCGTCTCCGCGCTGAAACCCTGGGGGGTCTCGATCTTGGCCATCCGCATGCCCAGGGTCCGGATGACCTTCCACCCGCCGACGGCCGTGCCGAGCCCCATGAAAAAGGCCGACCCGAAGATAACCCATATCGGGACCTCGAAGGTGGTGAGGAAGCCCGCGGCCACCATGGACGCCGTGATGATGCCCATCGCGTTCTGGGTGTCGTTGGCGCCGTGGGCGAAGGCCATGAAGGCGGCGCTTACCGTCTGGCCGTACCGGAAGAACCGGTTCGCTTTGGCCGGCCTTGCTCGTCGGAACAGCCAGTAGACCGCGAGCATAAGGAGGTAGGCGCCGATGAAGCCGACCAAGGGCGAGATGACCAGCCAGATGAAGATCTTCGACAGCCCGGACCACTTGAGGATCCCCACGCCGTAGCCAACGACGCCGGCCCCCATGATGCCCCCGACGAGGGAGTGGGTGATGCTGATGGGGATGCCGCGGTGCGTGCAGAAGGCGGCCCAGATGATCGCCCCGACCAGGGCCGCGATCCAGACGCCACGGTCCACCAGCGTGGGGTCGATAATCCCCTTGCCCATGGTCTTGGCGACCGCGGTCGTGAGAAAGGCCCCCACGATGTTGAAGACCCAGGCCAGGGCGATGGCCTGGGAAGCGGTGAGGGCGCGGGTCGAAACAGAGGTGGCGATGGCGTTCGCGGCGTCGTTCATCCCGTTGTACAAATCGTACGTCCAGGCCAAGACCACGATGATGACGATGTAGAGGTAGGGGTTCATCGCGTCTCCTTAGGCATTCTTAAGGGTCACGGCCTCTAGGACGTTGGAGACGTCCTCGCAGCGGTCGATGGCGTCCTCGAGGGTCTCGTAGATCTCCTTCCACTTCATGACCTCCAGAGCGTCATGCGAGCCGTCGAACAGCTCCTCCAGGGCGAGCCGCAGGGCCTCGTCGCCAACGTTCTCCAGGCGATTAATCTCCACGCAGGCCTTGGCGACCTCGCTGAACCGCTTCCGCTGGAAGTGGACGATGGCCTCGGACACCTGCTCGCAGGCCAGGCACAGGGACCGGGCGAGTTCGCGGGAATGCTCGGTCGGGCCCTTGATGCGGAAGATGACCAGGCGGGCGGTGGCGGCCTCGATACGGTCGATGATGTCGTCCAGGCAGGAGGCCATGGTCAGGATGTCCTCGTGGTCGATGGGGGTCACGAACGTGGCGTTCAGGAGCTTGACGATGCTGTGGGTGATCCGGTCACCCTTGGCCTCTATCTCCTTGATCTCGGCGGCCTTCCTCGGAACGTCTTCCCATTCCACCAGGAGTTGACTGAGCGCAGTGGCGCCGCCGACGATGTTGCTGGCGGCATCCTGGAGCAGGGTAAAGAACTTCTCTTCGCGGGGCACCAATCGGAAAACCATATCGGGCCTCCCTCTCCGTTCTTCACTCCCCTACTTCGCCAACGTTAAGGTTCCAGCCTTCTAGTCGCGCCATCATTGCGTGGTGCGTGAGGTCGAGAAGAATGGGGGTGACGGAGACGCAGCTATCGCGGATGGCCTCGGTGTCCGTGCCGGGCTGGGGGTTCCCCCCCCGGGACTCGCCCACGAGCCAGAAGTAGGAAAGCCCCCGGGGGTCGGCCCTCTCTTCGAAAGTATCTTGCCACTCGTGCCCGGAAAGGCGAGTCACGCGCACCCCGGCCACGGCGGAACGCTCGGTGGCGGGCACGTTCACGTTGAGGAGGGTGCTGGGCGGAAGGCCCTGGCCCACCAGCCGCGACGCCAGGTACTCCGTGAACGAGGCGGCGAAGGAGTAGTCCAGGTCGCGAAAAGCGGCCAGGGACACGGCGATGGCCGGCAGGCCCAGGATGATGGCCTCGATGGCCGCCGATACGGTCCCGGAATAGAAGACGTCGCTGCCGAGGTTCGGGCCCCGGTTGATGCCTGAGACGACGAGGTCGGGCCGGCAGGGGAGCAGGCTGGTCACGGCGAGCTTCACGCAGTCGGCGGGCGTGCCGGCCACGGCCCAGGCTTCGGCGCCCCCGCCGGGCGAGTCGGGGCCGCCGACGCGCGTCCGGTGAACCATGAGGGGCTGGAAGACCGTGATAGCGTGGCTCGAACCGCTGCGCTCGCGGTCGGGGGCGACCACGTAGACTTCGTGGCTCTGAGCGAACCGGTCGAAAAGGGCGGCGAGACCGTCCGCGTGGACGCCGTCATCGTTGGTGAGGAGGATCCGCAAGGCTGTCGCCTCCCGGTGGTTCGGCCCAGGCGCGGCGCCTAGGGGCCGGACAGAGCCCGGTTCGCCGGTATGGCCACGCTATCCAGGGCGCTCTGCGAGGAACTCACGGCGCCCAGCAAGTAGGCCGTCACGGCCTGGGACAGGTCGCCTCGGACCTTCTCCCAGGTGCCGGCCGCCGCCGTGCCCGTGACGCTCGGCAGGAGGACAACCGAGTCCATCTGGGCCACGACTTCCTGCCACCCGGGTAGGCTGCCCAGACCGGCGGCCCACACGAACTGGGCCATGGCCTGGCGTCGGATGGGCACGTCTCCCGTCGAGGCCGACCATCGCGCCGAGATCTCCGGCGAGGTGAGCCACCGCATGAACCGCCAGGCCGCCTCTTCCTCGGCGTCCGTGTGCCCGTTCACGAGGGTCAGGCTGGTCCCCGGCGCCAGCGCCGCCGCGGCGGCGCCCTTAGGGAGGGGCGCCACGGCCACGGGGCCGTCCTTCGGGTCGAGGGGCCAGGTCGGCTGGCCGATGGCCATAGCCGCCCGTCCGGTGGCCACGGCCTGCTCCGGGCGGCCCATGGTCAGAAGAGCCGCCTTGCGGACCGTGGCGAGTTCGTAGAGGTACTCCAAGGCTCCCCGCCCCTCGGCTCCGTTGAAGACCCAGCGCGAGGAGTCCCCGGAGAGAAGACGGCCGCCATTCTGATAGAGGAGAAGGCAGAGAAGCTCGGCGTCGGGCCGGAAGGCCACACCGAACCTGGACGATGCCAGTTCCCCGTTTCGGTACGTAAGAGACTGGGCCATCGACTTCAGTTCATCCCAGGTGGCCGGTGGCCGCGAGACGAGCTCGGGGTTGTAGAGAAGAGCGTAGAGCTTGTGGCTGAACGGGACGCCCCAGACCTGCCGGCCCATCGCGTTCGCCTGAACGAGGCAGGGCCAGAAATCCTCGCTGTCGGAGACCTGGAGACCGTAGTAGCGGTTGGCGATGAACGACTGCAGGGGCCGGATGATGCCGGCGAGACGAAGAACGTGAAGCTGGTCCGCGGGAACTTCGGCCACGCAGGGGGCCCGCTCGGAAGAAGCGGCCTGGCGAAGGTCCTCCAGGAGAGTGGCCTCGTCGGGCTTGGCGACCAGCTTGACAATGATGTTCGTTTCCCGGGTGGAGAACTCGGCCGCCAACTGCGCCAGCAACTTCGCGGCCTCGGCCTTCTGGCTGTGCCAGACGGTGATGGTGACCTGGCCGGCGATCACTGTC
>CALMHV010000278.1 GCA_937863905.1 uncultured Bacillota bacterium | reverse complement strand
CGCCCCCGGCGGCAAGGACGAGGAGGTAGTCTCTTGCTCGACATCCTGGTGCGCGGTGGACTGATCGTGGACGGTACCGGCAACCCTCCCTATCCCGGCGACGTGGCCATCTCCGGCGGGCGCATCGTGGCCCTTGGCCGCCTGGAGGGGGCCAAAGCGACGACCGTCATCGACGCCGGCGGCCTGGCGGTCGCGCCCGGGTTCATCGACATGCATTCCCACTCGGACCTCTCCCTACCCCTTCACCCCAAGGCCTCGAGCTCGCTGTCCCAGGGCATCACGACAGAGGTCGCCGGCAGCTGCGGCTGGTCGCTCGCTCCGGTGAAGAAGGAGACAGCCGGTTCGGTCCTGAGGGGCCTCTGTGAGGGGCTCATGGGAGAGGTGCCCGGCGGTCTCGACGCGGAGAGCGGCGAGGGCGCGCCCGGTCTGGGCTGGTATTCCTTCGACCAGTATCTCGAACACATTGAGAACCAGGGGATGGGCGTGAACCTGTACCCCATCGTCGGCCAAAGCCTGCTGCGCGCGCACGTCGTCGGGACGGACCGGCGCCCGGCCACGCCCGGAGAGATCCGGGCCATGCAGGAGTTGCTCGTGGCCTGCCTCGCGGAAGGCGCTCGCGGCCTGTCCACCGGGCGCGCCTACCTACCCGGCGCCGGCGCGTCGATCGAGGAGATCATCGCTCTGGCCAAGGTCGTGGCGGCTTCGGGCGGCATCTACACCTCGCACCTCAAGGACGAGAGCTCGGGCGTGGTCGACGCGGTGGCCGAGGCCATCCGCATCGGCCGGGAGAGCGGTGTCCGGGTGGAGGTCTCCCACCATAAGGCCATCGGCCGCGCGAACTTCGGCCGGGTCGCCGAGACCCTGGCCATGATGGAGGACGCCCGCCGGTCGGGGGTCGACGTGACCTGCGACGTCTATCCCTACAGCTTCGCCCAGGTCTTCTCGCTCCTGACGGAGATTCCGGGCATCTCGCCGTCCCAGTCCGACGACGAAGTGCGGGTCCTTCTAGCGCAGGAGGAGTTCAGGCAGAAGACCGTCGACCAACTCCTGAAGGCTTGCGCGAGTGAGAATGGGACTCCGGGTTTCCTGTCCAGGCCTGAGCACATAATGCTCATATCGCTTGGCGCCAGCCATGAACTCGAGGGTCAGCCTCTGGCTTCCGTCATGGGGGGCTTCGCTCTCCTGCCGTCCGGCCCGTCCGCCCCGGCGGTGGGCGCCCCCGACCCGGCGACGCTCCGCGCCCTCGTGGACCGGCTCCTCGACTTCCTCCTCGAGCAGGACCTTCGCGTCAACCTCGCGGCCATCATGGCCGAGGAGGATGTCGTCGCTGTCCTCGGCCAGGCGGAGACGATGGTCGGCACGGATGCCTTCACCCTCGACCGCGAACTCGGTGGCCGGACGCCCATCCATCCCCGCCACTACGGGACTTTCCCGCGGGTCTTGGGCCACTACGGCCGGGACAAGGGCTTGGGCGGCCTGGCCCCCATGGTCCAGAAGGTGAGCGGCCTCCCGGCGCGCAAGCTGTGCTTGGCGGATCGCGGTCTCCTCGCCCCGGGGATGTCGGCCGACGTGGTGGTCTTCGATCCCGGGACCATCGCCGACCGGGCCACGGCCAAGTCCCCCTATCTTGAGTCGATCGGCATCGGCTGGGTCATCGTCAACGGCCTGGTCGCCGCCAAGGATGGTCGGCCCACCGACGCGCGAGCCGGCATGGTCCTGCGCCGCTAGGTTCCGCCGGAGCGACCGCTTCGGCTCGCCCGACCCCGGTGGCAGGATTCCCCTTTCCCAGGACGAACACACACGCGGCTTGTTTCCACAATGATTCCGGCAGTAAAGGGAGGTTCGGGTGTGGCTGCGGCAGTCCAACCACTCGGTACGAGGGGGAAACACTTACTCCTGGCCCTTCTCCATAAGGATGGCCCGGTCGTCATCGCCGACCTGGCCAAACAGTTCGGGGTGAGCCCTCGTTCAATCCGGTACGACCTCGACGAGATAGAGGTCTGGCTCGGGAACACGCCTATCCGGCTCTGCCGGCGCCCGCGCGTCGGCATCTGGGTCGAGGGGGCCGAGGACAACCTGGCCCTCGCCCGGGAGAAGCTCGGGCTCGTCGAAGACTACCGTCCCGTCCTCTCTCCCGAGCAGCGGCGCAACATCATCGTCGCCCGGCTCCTCCAGCACGACGAGCCGGTCACGAGCCATGCCCTCGCCGACGAACTGCACGTCTCGCGGACGACCGTGTTCGCCGACCTCGACAACGTCCAGGCCTGGTTGAGCGAGCGTGGGCTATCTCTGGTGCGCCGCTCCAACTACGGTCTCCGCATCCTGGGGGAGGAGACGGCGTGGCGGCAAGCTGTCTCGGACCTCCTAAACGATTTCGCGGAGTCCGGTGAACTCGGCCGGCTCCTGATGCAGATCGGAAAGGACCCATCGGACGGGGAAGACTCGCTGGCCTCGGGTTTCGCGGGCTCCCCTCATCTTCTCGCTCTCCTTGGCGGCCTCAGCCTGCGCCAGGTCGAGGAACTCGTGCGCCTGGCCGAAGACCTGGCCGGCGTGGAGTTCACCACCGGGTCCTATTCATCCCTTGTCTTCCAGCTCGCCATCGCCATCGGGCGGCTGACCCACGGCAAGCAGGTGGAATTGCCTCGCGACAGGATGGCGGCCCTGCGCTCCTACGCGGAGTACACGCTGGCCGGTCGACTGGCGGAGCGGGCCACGGAGATCTTCGGGGTCGCCCTGCCGGAAGCGGAGGTCGGACATCTGACCCTGCATCTCATCGGAGCCAAGGTGAGGGGTCCGGCGCGCGGGCGCACCACCGACAAGACAGGGGTCAGGCCCGGTATCCTTCCCGCTTTCGACATCGAGGCCGCGGCGGCGGCCCGTCTCATCATCGCCTCGGCCGCCCGTGAACTGGGCTTGCCCTTGGGCGACGCGGAAGGCCTCCTCCCAGGGCTGGCCCTCCACCTCCGGCCGGCGCTCGGCCGGCTCCGCTTTGGCCTCCCGATGACGAACCCCCTCCTGGCTGAGGTCCGGGCCCTGTACCCCCGCATCTACGCCGCGGCGGAACAGGCCTGCCGGGAGATCGGCCCGATCGTCGGCCTTTCCATCCCGGCGGAGGAAGTCGGGTATGTGACCATGCATCTCGGGGCGGCCATCATCAGGCGGCGCCAGGTCTCCAGTGGCCGGCGGCGCGTCGTCGTGGCCTCCACCGGCGGCGTGGGGGTGAACGAAATGCTGGCGGCCCGGCTGGGCGCCGAGTTTCCCGAGCTTGAGGTCGCGGCGACCTCATCCGTGCACGGGCTACACATCACTCTCACCACGTCCCACCCGGACTTCGTCATCAGCACATCGTCCGTCCCGGGCGTGGAGGTGGAGGTCGTGGTCGTTGATCCGCTGCTGAACACCGAGGACATCGCTCGCGTCCGGGCTTTCCTGGACCGCCGGTACAGCCCCAGCGAGCACAGGCTCCTCTCCGAGGCCGACTGAATGGCCTCACGAGGTTCTTTTCCCCAGCATAGGCTCTTGTAGCAGGGGTTTTGCGAGCCGCCTGGGGAGGGCTCCCGATTGTGAGCATCGCCAGCCGCATCATCAGGCACTTCAATCTCGCCGACACCCCGGGAGTTCGGCCGTCCTCGGCGGCTGCGGACCGGCGCCCGGGGCCCTATCCGGGCTTGAGTGAGTCGGCCCCCGGGACCGGGAGTCTCGATCGCTACTGGCCGGGCACGGCCCGACTCAACGGCCCCGCCGCTGGGGAGATTGTCGGGAGCGTCGACGACGCTTCACCGGCCGCTCCCGTCGCCCCCCTTCTCGCTCCACCGGGACGCCCCGTGCCTCTCATCTACACCCTCCTCCACTACGTGGTTCTGGTCCTGGGTGTCGTCTCGAAGTGCTTCATCGAATCCCTCAACCGTGGCGGACGGATGGGCTGGGTGACCCTCGTGTCCTCGGCCATCCTGGCCGCCGTGATCTTTCCCTTTGTCTACAAGAGGGTGTGCGACCCCACGCAGGTAGGAGCGATGCAGTTCTTCGTGTCCTTCCAGCATGGGTTCTTCTTTCAGACCATCCTCGAGGAGATCCAGAAAGCCCTCATCTAGACGGACCGCCTTGCGGCTCCGGCGGCGGCAGGAGTATCCCTACGGTTTGCCGAACCCGAGGGGGCCGGGCACCCGTTATGCGCTAGGCGAGTCTTCTTGGCCCGTCCCCAACCTACCGATTGGTAGAACTGGGTCCACTCTCTCGGCTCCGGCCAGTCGGTAGGGAGCCGGTCGAACTCAGGGGCGGTGTTGGCCAGGAGTTTCGTTCGGCATCCCAACTCAAAGCGAGGAGGCTTGAGCTTTGCGGCCAGTCTACATGATTGCCGGGGGCATGACCAAGTTCGC
>CALMHV010000277.1 GCA_937863905.1 uncultured Bacillota bacterium | reverse complement strand
CCCGGCGATGAGGTCCACGATCCGGGTCAGGTCGTCTTCCGAGTAGAACTCGATCTCAACCCGACCGCGGCCGACGTCGCCCCGAACCGTGACTCGCGTCCCAAGCGCGTTCCGCATCTGCTCCTCCACGGCGCCGAAGACCTTACCTCCCGCCGGCTTCGCCTTGCTCGCGTCCCGGGGTTCCAGCATCCGTCGGGCCGTCTCCTCGGCTTCGCGCACGGACATGCCCTTGGCGAGGATCTTGCGGAAGAGCTGGAACTGGGCTGGTCGGTCGGGCAGCGACAACACCGCCTTGGCGTGGCCCATGGTCAGGTTGCCGGCCTGGATCTCCTCCTGGATTTCGGCGTCCAGATGGAGCAAGCGGAGAGTGTTCGAAACCTGGGGCCGGCTGCGCCCGACCCGGCGCGCAACCTCCTCCTGGGTCAGGCCGAACTCGCTGATGAGGTACTGGTAGGCGGAGGCCTCCTCCAGGGGGTTGAGGTCCTCCCTCTGAAGGTTCTCCACGAGCGCTACCTCAAGGACGTCCGCGTCGGACCCGATGTCCTTGACGACGGCCGGAACGGTCCTCAGCCCCGCCTGCTGGGCCGCCCGCCAGCGTCGCTCACCGATGACCAGTTCGAACCCGCCGTCCAGGGGCCTCACGACAATGGGCTGGACGACCCCGTGCTCGCGTATCGAGTTCGCAAGTTCCGCAAGTTTGGCCGGGTCGAACCTCTGCCTTGGCTGGAACCGGTTCGGGGAAATCTGGTTCACCGGAATCTCCCGCACCCCGGCCTCCCCCGGCTCGGCCCCGCCGGTCGGGATGAGCGCGTCGAGTCCTCGGCCCAAACCGTGCTTACGCAACGCCGATCACTTCCTTAGCCAGTTCCGAGTAGACCTCGGCGCCCTTGGATTTCGGGTCGTACGAGATAATCGGCAGTCCGTGGCTCGGTGCCTCACTCAGACGCACGTTCCGCGGGATGATGGTCCGGTATACCTTATCGCGGAAGTACTTCTTGACCTCATCCTCCACCTGCGACGAAAGGTTCGTCCGGCTATCGTACATCGTCAGCAGGACTCCCTCGAGTTGCAGGTCGGGGTTGAGATGGGTTCGTACGAGGTGGATGGTGTTCATGAGCTGGCTGAGTCCCTCCAGAGCGTAGTACTCGCACTGGATCGGGACCAGCAAGGTGTCCGCGGCCGTGAGCGCGTTCACGGTCAGGAGCCCCAGCGAAGGCGGGCAGTCGATAAACAGGAAGTCGTACTGCCCCCTGTACCCGGCCAGGGCCTCCCGGAGCCTCGTCTCGCGCGAGATGGCCGGCACGAGTTCCAGTTCCGCTCCGGCCAGGTCGATGGTTGACGGCGCCAGCCACAGGTTCTTGAAGGCCGTCGGAATGATGATATCCCGCAGGGGCACATTGTTGATAACAACATCATACATACAACTGTTGATGGTGCTCTTCTCGACCCCGAGGCCGCTCGAGACGTGGCCTTGCGGGTCGAGGTCCATGAGCAGCACACGCTTCCCCATCTCGGCCAGGCACGCGCCGAGGTTGACCGTGGTCGTGGTCTTGCCCACGCCGCCTTTCTGGTTCGCAACGGCAACAACCTTACCCACGTGCTACCCTCTCCCTCCGGGAGAAGCCTTAGGCCCGCTTCGGCTCTTCCCGGCTCTCGCTCCGTCCGGCTCGGCCGCGGCGCCCATAGCCCTGGAGCCGTACTGGGCGACCGGTCCGACCTTCGGTATCAGAACCTTTATCTCCAAGAACTCAGGTCCGTCGCTCTCAATCATCTCCGCCCGAACCCCGGCGTCCTTGAGCATCTCCACAGTCCGCCGGAAGGTGTTCAGGAAGAGCCTGAGGTCGCGGAAAGCCCTTATGGCCCGCCGGCTGCTCACCTGTTCGAGTTGGCTCGCGCCGGCTCCCCGTCTTCCGGCCCCCGGCCTGACCACGGGCACTTCAGGCAGGTCGCGGCCAGACAAGCCTCGGATGCGCTCTTCCGTCTCGCGGACGGAGAGCCCCCGGTCCCTAATCTCATCGAGGACGCGCATCTGCCACGTCGCGTCCGGTAACTCCAACAAGGCCCGGGCGTGGCGCTCGCTGACGCCGTCGCTCACTATCCGGGACTGGACGGCGTCGGGGAGGCGCAGCAGCCGGAGCTTGTTGGCGATGGTGGACTGGCCCTTGCCGGCCAGCCGGCCCACTTCCGACTGCGTGAACTTGTATTCCTCAAGAAGGCGCTTGAACCCCCTGGCCTCCTCGATGACGTTCAGATCCTCTCGCTGGAGGTTCTCGATCAGGGCGAAGACCGCCAGCTCCTGAGCATCCATCTCGCGGACCACGGCCGGAATCTTCCGTAGTCCGGCCAGCCGGGCGACCCGAAACCTGCGTTCTCCAACGACCAGTTCGTACGCGTTGCCCACCGCGCGCACGATGACGGGCTGGATGTCTCCGGGCTTCCTGACCGATTGCGCCAGTTCCCGGAGGCTCTTCTCCTCGAAGTTCTGCCGGGGCCGGAGCGGGTTGAGCGCGATGGACTCCACCGCAATCTCGGTCACTCTCTGGGAATTGGGGGCCTTCTTGTCCTTGGCGAACGGCAACGTGGGACTCCCTCCGGGGACCTGCGGGCCTTCCAACCATTCTTCGCGGGCTTCCCAACCCCTGCCATGGTCGGGCAATCGTGGCCCGTCAGCGGGGGCCCCGGCCCAGCGGACGCCGAGACGGCACCCCCTCCCGGCGCGGGTACTCCGGCGGGGTCGCCCCCACCTTGACGAAGACGACGAGCCGCCGCCTCTCCCCGGTCAGGGGCAGGGAGACCTCCACGGTCCGGTCAAGCGCGCCGCCCAGTTCGCTGGCGGCCCTCAGGGCCGCGGCCATCTCCTCTCCCACCCTGGGTCCCTTCATGGCCACCAGGCGCCCTCCCGGACGGACCAGGGGCAACCCGTACTCGAGGTCGACGGCCAGGGACGCCACGGCCCGCACGACGGCGACATCGTAGCTCTCCCGCCGGCCCGTCTGCCGCCCCCAGATCTCCGCCCGCTCGCAGACCACCGGGCACCCGGACAGCCCGAGGGAGGCGACCACCCGTTCAAGGAAGGCGGTGCGTCGGCGCAGAGAATCCAGGAGGGTGACCTCGAGTCCCGGCCGGGCGATTCTGAGGGGCACACCGGGGAAACCGGCCCCGGTTCCGACATCCACGACCCGTCCGGCGAGCCCGTCGAAGAGCCCGGTGGAAAGGCAGGTGAGGGAATCGAGGA
>CALMHV010000276.1 GCA_937863905.1 uncultured Bacillota bacterium | reverse complement strand
ACGTCTAGTAGCCCGGGCAGGAGGCTGAACCTGGCCTCCGTGCGCCCGGGCTGCTCGCCGTCGAGGTCGAGCATGGCCGGTGGCGTCGAGCGGATGACGACCTCCTTGCCGTGGTAGAACTTGATCTTCGGATGGGTCACGTGGGTGCCCTTATAGACCTTGGGGATGTTCAGGATCAGTTCGAGCTTGCCCAGGTTGCCGAGGACGGCCACGTCGAAGAGACCGTCGTCCGGCTGGGCGTCGGGGGCGATGCGCATACCGCCGCCGAAGTACTGGCCGCTGGCCACGACGACCATGCACATGCGGCCCCGGATGGGCTCGCCGTCGTCGATGACCAGTTCCACGTCCTTGTTGCGGTAGCCCGTCACCGTGGCCAGGGTGCCCCAGAGGAACGAGATCTTCCCCCCGAGGGCTTTGGTCGTCCGGTTGACGCGGGCGACCGTGTCCCCGCCGAGGCCGATGTCGCCGATGTTGATGAAGTGGCGCATCGCCGGCTGGCCGGCGTGGTCCGTGAAGCGGACGCGGCCGAGGTCGAGACGTCTTGTCCGCCCGGCCTTGAGGCGCTCGATGGCCTCGCCCTCATCCTTGGGCAGCCCGAGGGTCTTGATGAGGTCCCGTCCGGTGCCCCGGCTGATGAGCCCGAGCCGGGCCCCGTCGCCGAGCCACTTCTCGCCCTCGAAGAACCCGTTGACGACTTCGTTCGCGGTCCCGTCGCCGCCGACGGCCACGATGGTCCGAAAGCCGGCCTTCAGGCCCTCCCGCGTGAGACCGGTGGCGTCGCCGGGTCCGGCCGTGACGCGGGCCTCGTGGTCCAGTCCAGCGGCCTTGAGCTGTTCTGAGATCGACGGCCAGACCTTGCCGGTGGTCCTGTTGGCGGAAGCCGGGTTCACGATGCAGAGCCAGGGCTTGCTGCCTTGCCGGTCGGAAGTCTGAGTCATGGTCTGTTCCTCCCCACGGGAACGCTTCTGGAGGAGTCTATTGGCTCCCTCGGGCGGTTTTCCCTGTTCCGACCTCGCGCCGACCTCGCGCCGACCGC
>CALMHV010000275.1 GCA_937863905.1 uncultured Bacillota bacterium | reverse complement strand
GGCGCCCCCGAGGAACAGGCGGGTGGCCCGGTAGAGGTCCTGGGTCGCCGCCACGTAGAGGTTCAGGAGTCGCGAAAGGGGCAGGTAGACCTCGACCACTTCTTCGAGGGAAAGCCGCTCGTTGATGCCTTGCAGGTCGGCCAGGTCGGCTTCGGAAAGGGTCAGTGGGGTGTCGGCGCGGAGGCCGGCCCATTCATCACGGGGGAACCGGACATAGGGAGAGAAGTCGGACCGGTCAGTGTCTACGGTCGTCGCCTCCCCTTTCCGCCGATGTCTACTTTACCAGCGATAGCCTGCTCCCTGCCAGCGATAGCCTGCTCCCTGCCGGCAACCGCCGGCTCCGAGCGGTCAAGAGGTTCTTTCCCTGCCGGCGTTGAAACTCGGACCTGCCTGGAGAAGGCCTGAGAGGAGGCGTTTCGGATGGAGGATGATCTCAAGTCTCTCCACGAGGCCGTCCTCGTCGCGGACGAGGACGCGGCCCTGAAGGAAACGCGAAGATTGCTGGAGGCTGGGGCTGATCCGCGGACCATTCTTGAGACGGGTCTGGCGGCGGCCATGTTCGAACTCGGCCAGAGGTGGAACAGGGGCGAGGCCTTCCTGCCGGAGGTCGTGGCGGCGGCCGACGTCTTCAGGCTCTGCGGCGAACTTGTGGAACCGGCCCTGGCGGCCAGAGGCGAGAAGCAGGCCCGCCACCTGATGGTCATCGGCACGGTCAAGGGCGACCTGCACGACCTGGGGAAGAACATCGTCGCGGCCCTGCTGAGGACGGCCGGTTTCGAGGTCCGGGACCTCGGCAAGGATGTCCCGGCCGAGCGGTTCGTCGAGGCGGTCAGAGAACTCCGGCCCAAGATCCTGGGACTCAGCGCCCTCCTGACCACGACCATGCTGGAGCAGAAGACCGTCATCGAGGCCCTCGCCGGGGCCGGGCTGCGTCCCGCGGTAAAGGTCATCGTCGGGGGCGCCCCGGTCACGGCCCAGTGGGCGAGG
This sequence comes from uncultured Bacillota bacterium, assembly GCA_937863905.1. Classification (GTDB taxonomy): domain Bacteria; phylum Bacillota; class Sulfobacillia; order UBA995; family UBA9673; genus CALMHV01. The sequence continues at coordinate 5,935 of CALMHV010000275.1, read as the reverse complement.
GAGATAGGCGCCGACGCCTACGCGGCCAACGCCCCCCAGGCCATCGAAGTGGCCTTGGGGCTGGTCGGTGGAGCCGCGTCGGGCGGCGGGGGAGGTGGCGTCGGTGGCTGAGATGGAGGGCTTACGGGTCCTTTCCGAGAGCGAGATAGCGGAGATCCACGAGGCCGCCCTGGCCGTGCTGGCCGAGTGCGGCGTGTTCGTCGACAGCCCGAGGGCGCTGGAACACCTCGCCGCCAAGGGGGCGACCGTGGACTCGGCCACGGGGCGGGTCCGTATCCCGCCGGCCCTGGTGGAGGGGGCCCTGGGGGGGTGCCCCTCCTGGTTCACCCTTTACGACCGTGACGGAGGCGAGGCCTTCCGCGTCGGTGGCCGCGAGGTCCACTTCGCGACGGGCTCGTGCGCCATCCGCTACCAGGAGGGGCGCGAGGTGCGGCCGTCCCTGGCCGAGGACTTGGTGCGGCTGGCCGTCGTGACCGACGCGCTCCCCCAGGTCGAGGTCCAGTCCACGGCGGTCGTGGCCGGCGAGGCCCCCAAGACGCTGGCCGACACCTACCGTCTCTACCTCGTCCTCAAGCATTCGCCCAAGCCGGTCATCACCGGGGCCTTCAGCGAGAAGGGCCTCTTCGACATGAGGGCCTTGCTCGACGCGGCGACAGGCGGCCGGACCGGGGAGGCGCCCTGCGCCATCTTCGACGTCTGTCCGTCACCGCCCCTAAAGTGGACGGCCATCAGCGCGGCCAACGTGATGGACGCCGCCGCGGCCAGGCTGCCGGTGGAGTTCGTCTCCATGCCCATGCCTGGCGCGGCCTCCCCGGTGACCCTGGCCGGGAGCGTGGTCGTGCACACGGCCGAGACGCTAAGCGGCATCGTGCTGGCCCAGACCGTGCGCCGGGGAGCGCCGGTCGTCTGGGGTGGCGCGCCGGTGGGGTTCGACATGCGTTACGGGACGACGCCGCTCAGCGCGGTGGAGGCCACCCTCATCGCCGTGGCGACGGCCCAGATGGGAAAGCACTACGGGCTGCCCACCCACACCTACGCCGCCCTGAGCGACGCCAAGGTCCTGGACGCCCAGGCCGGCGCGGAGACAGCCCTGAGCGGCGCCTTAGCCGCCCTGGCCCGCATCAACCTCATCGCGGGAGTCGGCGCGCTCGACTTCGTCGGCACTCAGAGCAGCGAGAAACTGGTCCTCGACGCCGAGGTCTGCGGGATGATCCAGCGGGCCCTGCGCGGGGTGGAGGTGTCCCCGGAGACGCTGGCCCGCGACCTGATCACGGAACTTGGTCCGGGCGGCGACTACCTTTCGCAGAAACACACCCGAGGCCACTTCCGGTCGGAGACCTGCGTCCCCGGCCTGGTCATCGACCGCCTGGACCGCAAGGGCTGGGAGGGGAAGGGCGGGCTCGACGCTTCCGCCCGGGCCAAGGAACGCGTGGCGGCTATCTTGGCCGACCACAGGCCGCGTGCGCTCGAACCGGAGCGGGCCGGCAAGCTCGATGCGGCCATGCGCCGGGTGATGGCCGACGCCGGTTGTGGGAGCCTGCCGTTCGTCGGAGAGGGGTAGAAACGAATGCCCAAGGTTCTGGTCCTGGGCGCCGGGCTGATGGGTCCGGCCATCGCCGGCGACCTTCTGAGGTTCGGTATCGCCGATAACGTCGTCATCGCCGACCTCGACTCCGCGCGAGTGGCCGAGGCCGTGCGTTACCTCGACCCGTTCCGCCGTGCGGGCCGGGGGATCGAGGGTCGGGTCCTGGACTTGCGGGACCGCAAGGCTCTGGTCGAGGAGATGCGCCGGGCGGACGTCGTCGCCGGGGCCTACCCGGTGGCGGCCGTGCGCGAGGTCACCGAGGCTTGCGTCGAGGCCGGCACCCATCTTTGCGACCTCACCGGGTCGGCGGCGGGTTTTGACGTCTTCGACTACCACGACGCCGCCCTCAAGGCGGGTATCACCATCCTGCCGGGATGCGGGGTGGCCCCCGGGCTCACCAACGTCCTGGCCGGGCAGGGCGCGAGCCGGTTCGACCGGGCCGACGAGGGGGTCCTCTACGTCGGCGGGTTGCCGGTGCGGCCGCTCCCGCCCCTCAACTACCGCATCGTCTTCTCCATGGACACGGTCATCGACGAGTACGTGGCCCCGGCCCTTATCGTCCGAAACGGCGCCATGGCCGAGGTGCCCGCGCTGGACGGTCTGGAGGAACTCGTCTTCCCCGAGCCGGTCGGGCGGTGCGAGGCCTTCTACACCTATGGCCTAGGTACCCTGGCCCAGACCGGCGTCGGCCTTGGCTTCCGGGAACTCGGCGAGAAGACGGTGCGCTACCCCGGTCACCGCGACCAGGTCCTTCTGATGCGCGACTGCGGCCTCTTTTCCCAGGCGCCGGTCGAGGTGGACGGGGCGATGGTCGTGCCGCGCCGCCTGACGGGCAAGGTCCTCACGCCCATTCTCCAGCGGGGCGATGAGGCTGACGTCACCGTCCTCCGGGCGGTGGTCAAGGGAGAGAAGGGCGGGCGCCAGGGCACGTGGGTCTTCGAGATGGTCGATTTCTACGACGCGGAGGCCAAGGCCACGTCGATGGCTCGCACCACCGGGTACACTTGCTCCATCATCGCCGGGATGCTCCTGCGCGGCCGCATCAAGGCCCGCGGGGCGGCCCCGCTCGAACATGTCTTCGCGGACGGCGCTCTCTACGGCGAGCTTCGCGACGAACTGGCCAGGCGCAACATCGTCGTGCGGGAGAGGTATCAGGAGAAGTAGAGGCGGTGAGGCCCTTGCTCATCATCGGTGAACGTCTCAATACGACAAGGGAGAGCGTCTCGGCCATGGTTACCTGGCGCGATGCCGCAGCCGTGCAGCAGGAGGCGGTCCGGCAGGTGGAGGCGGGAGCGGACTACATCGACGTGAACGCCGGGACCTTCGTGGCCGACGAGCCCGAATGCCTGCGTTGGCTGGTGGAGACCGTCCAGAGGGCTGTCCCGTCCGTGCCGCTCTGTATCGACAGTCCGAACCCGGAAGCCATCCGGGCCGCCCTGGCCGCCCACCGCGGCAAAGCCATCGTGAACTCCATCAGCGGAGAGAAGGCGCGTTTCGAGCGGGTCTTGCCCCTCGTCTTGGAGCACCGGGCGGCGGTAGTCGTCCTGTGTCTTGACGACGCCGGGCTACCGGCGACCCCGGTGGATGCCGCCGCCAAGGGTTCGCGGCTCGTGCAAAGCCTGCTCAAGGCGGGAGTGCATCCGGGGGACATCTACGTCGACCCCCTCGTGCGTCCTGTCGGCACGGACCTCAGCGCCGGCACGGCGGCGCTTGAAGCCCTCCGGCGCCTCCGGGAGAAGTTCCCGGGGGTCCACTTCATCTGCGGGGCGAGCAACGTGTCCTTTGGGCTCCCGCAGCGGTCCCTCCTCAACCGGGCCTTCCTCGTCGCGGCCATGGCCGCCGGGCTCGACGCCGCCATCCTCGACCCTCTCGACAGGCCGCTCCTGGCCGCGGTTCTCGCGGCCGAGGCCGTCCTGGGCCAGGACCCGCACTGCTCGCGCTACCTTAAGGCCTACCGGGCCGGGAAGCTCGGGGGACCGGCGCGGGAACCGGGGCGGGGGCCGGCGCGAGCATGACCGGCTACCGCCGCGTGCGGGCCGCCCTCACCTGGCAGAGACCGGATTACCTGCCGGCCGGAGAGTTCGAGCTGGACGCGGCGGCCGTCGCCCGCCTTGAAGCCGACACCGTGGGCGTGCTGGCGGGAAATCCAGGCTGGACGGAACGCCTGGCCTTCTGGGCGGGCCGTGACCTTTTCGTCTGGGCGATCGTGGATGGACCCTTCCAGCAGCAGTTCTTTCCTCGGGATGGACGAGGGGAGTGGCTCGCCGGCCTGGCGAGGCCGGCCCTGGTCGAGTCTGCCGGTCGGGCTCTGGGGCTGGCCGGTCAAGCCATCGACCTTGGCGCCGACGGCGTCGTCCTCGGCGAAGATGTGGCCTACTCCGAAGGCCTGTTCTGCCGTCCCGGCGACATCCAGGAGAACCTCGCCCCGCTGTGGGCCGAGTTCACGGCCGGAGTGGGGCGCTGCCGCACCCGAAGATGTAGCGAGCGGCCCCTGGTCATGTTTCACAGCGACGGTCGGGTCCACGAGATTCTCGACCTCGTTGTCTCGGCTGGTTTCGACGGCCACCATTCTCTCGAGCCCGAAGCCGGGATGGACCCGGAGGTCCTGCTCGCCCGGTACCGTGGCCGTCTCGCCTTCTGGGGCGGCCTTTCCCTGCCCCGGCTGTTCCGGTCCCGGCCGGAGGAGATAGCGGCCGACGTCCGGCGGCTCGTCGCCGCGGGACGTGACGGCGGCCTGGTTCTAGGCACCTCGTCCGGCATCGTTCCCGAGGGGCTTCCGGCCCGGAGTCTGGTCTTGGCCTACGCGGCTCGAAGGTGGGGGGTGGGCTCATCGTCAAGGTGACTCTCGGACCCGCCGGTCCGGACGCCGACGTCAGCCCGGGCCTCACGCTCCTGGAGGCCTGGCCGGGGCGGGCGGGTCTTGACCCGGTTTGTGGGGGGAAGGGCCGCTGCGGGGGCTGCCGGGTCCGCATCCTGGGCGGTGACGTCTCCGGGGCCGATGAGGACGAGATCGAGGTCCTGGCGCGTCTCGGCAGCCGGCCCGAGCACCGCCTGGCTTGCCGCGTCCGGGTGCTGGGCGACGTGCGGGCTCTGGCCGACCCGCCGGGCGGTGCCGGCCGAACCCCTGACCATCGGGGGCCCGTGCCCGTCTCCACCCCGGCCGCTCCCTCCGTCGCCGCGGCCGGCCGCCTCGGCCTCGCTGTCGACTTGGGGACCACCAAACTCGCCGGCTATCTCGCCGACCTTGACACCGGCACGCTCCTGGAGACGGACGCCATCCCGAACCCGCAGAGGCGCTTTGGCGCGGACGTCATCTCCCGCCTCGGCTACGCCCTAACCTCGCCCCGCCACTACCGCCAGGTCCGCGAAGCGGCGGCCTTGGGGGTGACCGAGTTGGCCGACCGGCTCTGCCGTAAGGCCGGCCGTTCCCGGGGCGCCATTCGGGAAATGACCGTCGCCGGCAACCCGGCCATGCATCACCTTCTGCTCGGGCTCGACGTGACCACGCTCGCCCGGGCTCCCTTTCAGCCCGCCACGGTCGAACCCATCACCGTGCCGGCCCGGGAAATCGGCCTTCCCATCCCCGCCCTCGTCTACTTCCTGCCCTGCGTCGCCGGGTTCGTCGGCGGCGATCACGTCGCGGCCCTCCTCGCCACCGGGGCCGGGACACTACGGGGTGGGGCGCTCATTGTCGACATCGGGACCAACGCCGAGATCACGCTCGCCCGCGACGGGACCCTCACCACCTGTTCCTGCGCTTCGGGACCGGCCTTCGAGGGGGCCCAGATCTCCCGCGGAATGCGGGCCGTGGCCGGGGCCGTCGACAAGGTGTGGTTGGAGGGCGGGCGTCTAAGGTTTCGGGTCATCGGCGGCGGGGCGCCGGCCGGAATCTGCGGCGCGGGCCTTCTCGATCTTGTGGCCGCCCTGCTGGCCACGGGAACCATCGACCGCAGCGGTCGCCTGCGAGCGGGAGCCGAGGGAGTCGGGCTGCTCCTCACGCAGGCCGACATCCGGGAACTCCAACTTGCCAAGGCCGCGGTGCGAGTGGGCATCGAGGCCCTGCTCCGGGAGACGGGAACCGCGGTCGAGGAGATAGAACGAGTCTACCTCGCCGGCTCTTTCGGGACGAACCTCGACCCGGAGAAGGCCGTGGCCATCGGCCTTTTCCCGCCGCTATCGCCGGACAGGTTCGTCGCCGTGGGGAACGCCGCCGGACAGGGCGCGCTCTCCACGCTGACCTCGCCGGAGAAGCGGGCCGAGGCCGTCTGTCTGGCCCGGAAAGTGAGGCACCTCGACCTCACGTCCCGGCCTGGGTACCAGGAGCACTTCCTGGGGGCGTTGGGGTTCTAG
>CALMHV010000274.1 GCA_937863905.1 uncultured Bacillota bacterium | reverse complement strand
GGACAGAAGACGAAGGGGTGATCGGCCCGGTCCTCGACGGCCGCCACCCGAGCGCGGGCGGAGCGGGCCGTAGACGACAACGGAGGCGCCCCGATCCAGGGGCGCCTCCGCACTTGCCTCTAGCTAGCTCGCCGCGACCACTCTCGCCACTTACATCGCCCGCATGTGACAGGACACCGTGGCCGCCTGCGCCCGGGTGAGGGTGCCGGTCGGGTCGAAGATGTTGCCGGGCAGCCCGGCGATGAGGCCGTGCTGCACCGCCTCGGCCACGAAGACCGTGGCCCAGGACGGGATGGAGGCCGCGTCGCTGAAGGTCAGGACGCCCGTCCAACCGCCGCCCACCGCCAGACCGAGGGCGCGTACGACCATGGCCGCGGCTTCAACCCGCGTGATGTTCGCGTTGGGCCGGAGGAGGCCGTTCGCGCCGGTCATGATGCCGTCCCGGAGGCAGGCCGCCAGATACGGCACGGCCCAGCCCTGGACCTCGGCGGCGTCCCTAAAGCCCGCCGGCAGGGTGGTGCCCTTGGTGATGCCGAGCGCGGCCACGATGAGCTTCGCGTACTGGGCTCGGGTCACGGGCGTCTCCGGCCGGAACGTCCCGTCGGCGTAGCCGCTGACCGCGCCGTAGCTGGCCAGGCGCAGGATGTCGGTCTGGGCCCAGTTGCCGGCGATGTCCCCGAGCTTCGGGAAGTCGGCGTCGACCATGGCCGTGAAGGTCGTCAGGTGGTCGACCGTGGCCGAGATGGTTTGGGCGGCTTCATCTACCACCGTGGGTAGAGCCACCCAGCAGGCGGGCTCGGCGTCCCCGTCCCAATACCAGATGACGAGGTCGTGCGGGTCGGTCACGCCCGCCGCGGCCAGGCTGGCCGCGGTGTAGTGGAAGATGATCGTGATGCTCTTGGTGAACTCGGTGATGGCCTCACCCGTCTCGGCGTCCTTGAGTTCGACGTCGTAGGCGCCGAGGTTCGGGTTGCCGTCCGTCGGAGGCGGAGGTGAAGCGCCGCCGATGGTCACAAGGACCGGGTTCTCGGAGATGCCTCCAGGCACGTCGACCTCGACAACGCCGTCTTCGCTCTCCTCCTCGAAGGGGCCAAGGCTGCCCAGCGCGACAGGCCTGAAGGCGGCCAGGACCGTCTTGTCTCCGTTCAGGACCAACGTGTCCAGAATGGACCTGCCGGTCAGGTCGCCCTCCCAGCGCAGGAAGCCCCAGTCGTCATCGGGCAGGGCCGTGAGACGGACGATGTCGCCGTAAAAGTAGGCCGCCTGGTCGGGGTCCTTGGCGACCATGCCTTGGCCGGTGATGTTGAC